>CAIQMJ010001283.1 GCA_903872875.1 uncultured Variovorax sp. | reverse complement strand
GTGAACGCGAGCAGCCGCTTAAAACATCCTCGGCCAACACCCCTCATCAAGAAATCCAGACGTGCCTCGGCATGTCATGCGAAAAGTGCGTCCCAGCTCTTTTTTTTGCGATGTCGCGCTCCATCGTCTGCCCCGCTACCTGCGCTCGCAAGCCGGCATTCTCTGCCCGAAAGGGCGTGACAATCGGCGTCGCCGTCTCGCCTTCGGACGTCCCCGCCAACTGACCTTCGCATCGGCTTGCTCCCAGCTGGTCAGGCCTGCTTAGGCATGCTCAGCGTCGCCACGACCGACACAGCTAGCCCGGCCTTACCCTGCCGCACCGCCTCCCTCTTGAGAACTCGAGTGTTTACTTAACTTTTGTTTGCTCTTCGTTCAATTCATGCTCCCGCCCCCCGCACTCTCGGGTTGGAGCTATGCAACCCAGGGTTTGGGGCAACATCAGCGCGCCCACTAACTCATCGAGGTAGTCAGCCCAACGCTGCATCATTTGGCCGCGCTGGTTGACGTACTGAGTACGGTTGTACGCACGTCCATTTGCATCCTTCACCGCGTGGGCCAGTTGCGCCTCGATCACCAAGGGGTCAACGTCCAAGACCTCAGCCAGCAACGTTCGCGCCGTCGCCCTGAAGCCGTGAACTGTCTGAACGGTCGGGCCATAGCCAAGCGTCAGAAGCGCGGCACGCAGGGTGTTATCCGAGATCGGTCGATCATGACTGCGCTCCCCAGGGAAAACCAACACGCCATGGCCGGTGAGAGGGTACAACTTCCGCAATAAATCCACCGCTTGCTTGGGGAGTGGTACCAGATGCGGATCGCCATTTTCCTTGCCATCGATGCGACGCTTCATTCGTGCCGCAGGCACGGTCCATAGGGCTTTGTCCAAGTCGATTTCCGCCCAAGCAGCGCCGCGCAGCTCGTTGGGACGCTGGAAGAGCAGCGGGGCCAGCTGCAATGCGGTACGCACAATGGCGCCGCCTTGATATCCACGGATCACACGAATCAACTCACCCAGTTTGGTCGGATCCGTGATAGCAGCGAAGTGCCGCCGCTTATGCGGAGTCAATGCGCCTTTAAGATCGCCGGCGATGTCACGCGGTGCCCGTGCAGTGGCAACTGCGTAGCGCCAAACAGCGCGAGCGGTCTGTAGTACTCGGCTCGCAACATCGAGCGCACCGCGCTCCTCAACTCGGCGCAAGGCGGCCAGCAACTCGACAGGCGCGATCTCGCTGATACGCCGTTCGGCGAAATAGGGAAACAGGTCCTTTTCAAGGTTTCGCTTCTCGCGAATCGCGTAGTGACTGCTCCAGCGCGACTCGTTTCGGCCATACCACTCCAACGCCGTCGCCTTGAAGGTTTCTCCCTCGGTCACCACTCTTTTGATTTTCGCGAGCTTGCGCACCTGCACCAAATCAACGCCGTCAGCTCGACCTCGCTTGGCAGCATCGCGAGCCAGTCGCGCATATTTGAGCGTTACCTCGGGGTAGCTACCCAGCGCAAGTCTCCCCTCTTTGCCATCTGCATAGGTCTTCCAAAACCACCGTTTAGAACCAGCCGGACTGATTTCCAGGTAGAGCCCGCCTGCATCGGTGAGACGCAAGCGCTTCTTGTCACCCGGGCAAGCGGCAGTTTTGCATTGGATTTCGGTCAACACGGTAGGGAAACTCCAACGGGGGAACGTCGACCTCCCATAGAGGACCGGGGAACAACTCGCCCGGTTTCGCAACTACCCCGTTTGTTCCCCGGAATGTTCCCCGGTTTAGCGTCGGCAGTCAACGGAGCGATTTGGACATCGCTGGACACCGAACTTTTGTTTTACCAATGAAAAAGGGCGTCCGGTGGATGAAACCGGACGCC
>CAIQMJ010001282.1 GCA_903872875.1 uncultured Variovorax sp. | reverse complement strand
GTCGGCTGCCTGATGATGCTGTTCGGGTCGCACCCGCTGGTTGCCTACGCGGTCGTCGGACTCGGCGCCGCAGCCTATTCACCGGCGAAGTACGGCATCCTGACTGAACTGCTGCCTGCATCGCAGCTGGTCAAGGCGAACGGCTGGATCGAGGGCCTGACGATCGCCTCGATCATCCTGGGCATCGTCCTGGGCGGCACGCTGGTGAGCCACGCGGTGGCGAGCCAACTGCTGTCCTTCGATTTCCCGCTGGTCGACACCGGCGTCGACACCCCGCCCGCAGCAGCGATCTCGATGTTGATCTTCGTCTACATGGCGGCCGCCTGGTTCAATACCCGCATTCCGCACACCGGCGTGGAAATGCGGCCATTGCGCGCCAATCCGGAGCACGGTTTCGTGCGCAACATGGCCGCGCTGCTGCCGGACTTCTGGCACTGCAATTCGCGACTCTGGCGCGACAAGCTCGGGCAGATCTCGCTCGCGACCACGACCCTGTTCTGGGGTGCCGGTGGCAACCTGAAGTACATCGTGCTGGCCTGGGCCTCGCTCGCACTGGGCTACAACACGGCGCAGGCCTCGTCGCTGACCGGCGTGGTAGCGATCGGAACGGCCATCGGCGCGATCGTCGCATCGATGCGCATGCGGCTGGACATGGCCACGCGCGTGATCCCGCTGGGCATCGGCATGGGCCTGCTGGTCATCGGCATGAACTTCATCGGCAATCTCTGGCTGGCGGTACCGTTTCTGATTCTGCTTGGCGGGTTCGGCGGGTTCCTGGTGGTGCCGATGAACGCCCTGCTGCAGCACCGCGGTCACAACCTGATGGGCGCGGGGCGCTCGATTGCGGTTCAGAACTTCAACGAGCAGGCCTGCATCCTTGTGCTGGGCGCTTTCTACAGCGCGTGCACGGGCCTGGGCCTGTCGGCGTATTCGGCCATCACGGCGTTCGGCGTCGTCGTCGCGGGCTTCATGTGGATCATCAAGCGCTGGCACGAGAACAACTTGCGAAAGTATCCGGAAGAAGTCAAACACTTGCTGGCCATTGCGCGCAGCGACAAGCATCACTGACCCGGCACGGCCGAGAAAGACGTGCCACGGCTCCCACCCACAGACCGAAGGACATCGCCATGGCCGACACCCGCATCTATGACTTCGACGCCGTCAGCATCGATGGCAAGCCGATCTCGCTGGCGGACTATCGTGGTCGGGTGCTGCTGATCGTCAACACCGCGAGCCAGTGCGGCTTCACGCCGCAGTTCGCTGGACTGGAGGCCTTGAATGCAAAGTACGCGAAAGACGGCCTCGCGGTGATCGGCTTCCCGTCGAATCAGTTCGGATCGCAGGACCCAGGCAGCAACGCGGAGATCGGCGCTTTCTGCACTCGCAACTACGGCGTCAGCTTCCTGATGACGGAGAAGACCGACGTCAAGGGACCGAATGCCGCACCGCTGTACCGGTGGCTGACGCGGGAGAAACCGGGGCTGCTCGGCAGCAAGGCGATCAAATGGAACTTCACGAAGTTCCTGATCGGCCGCGATGGTCGGGTGCTCAAGCGCTTCGCACCACTGGATTCGCCGGCATCGCTGTCGAAGGATATCGAGGCCGCCCTGGGAGCGTGAAGCCCATGGCATCCTGTGTGCGCGGCGATACCAGCCGATAGCCCACGCCCGACGCCGATCGAAGCGACCAGCCGTCCACACGCTGCAGGTCGAGCTTGCGGCGCAACCGTGAGACCTGGGTGTCCAATGCACGCGAGCCATCATCGAAATGCTCCCATAGCGTGTTGTAGAGCCGTTCACGCGACAGGGTGCGGTCGAGATTGCGAAAGAATTCCATCGCCAGATCGAACTCCAGCGGCGGCAGTTTCAACGTGCGGCCGCCGAACTGGACGAGGCCAGCACTGGCCTCGAAGCGATACGGTCCCCATTGAGGCTCTGAATCCATCAGATCGAAGCCCTGCCTGCGCATGGCCTGACGCAGCAATGCGTAATAGCTGCTGAAGCTCGATGGGCGAACGATCACGCTCTCGCGGATTCCGTTGCAGATTGCGCGCATCTGCAAGGTGCGGCTTTTGCCTGCCACCACCAGCAGGGCGGTCTGCTCGCCGAACACGGTCCGGGCGAGTGCGAGCATCGACGTGGCCGCTTCCGCACTTGCGGGACAGCTGATCACGGCCAGGTCGTAGGCCTGCGCAATCGACGCATCAGGTGAACCCGACTGCAGATCGTCGACGACGACTGCGATATGACCCAACCGGTGGATGGCTCTGCGCGCCAATTCGCGCGAACGCATCACAGGGTCGAACAAGGCCACGCGGCGCGGTGCGCCCTGGGCTTTCCAATCATGTCCACGCCAGCCCAGTACGCCTGCGCTCATCATGGTTTGCACTCCTTTGCTGGGCATCGGAGACGCGTTGTGCGTCACTCTCATGGCCCTGAACTTCCCCCTGAACAGGGCGAATGTTCTCAGCCGACAGAGGGTGGCAGCACAATCAGTGACAATTGATCAGAATTATCTAGAAGCGGAAATCCAGGGTCTTGGGCGAGCCGTCCACGGCCGCGTTCTGGGTCTTCGTCACGCCGCCGCTCGTGGCCTGAACGGTGTAGCGGCCGGCTGGCACATCGAGCAGGCAGACCGGCCCGTCCGCGCGCAACGCGACGGCCGAATTTCCCTTGGCGTCCTTGACCACCACGTCGACGTCGGCGAGATAGCCGCCGTCTGGCCGGGCGAACAGCAGCGAAAGCGGATGCTGCTTCATGGCCGCCCGCATGGCGCCGGACTCGTCCGAGCCGATGCCGCCGCAAACGAAACTTCCCGTGCCCTGGCTCTTCATGGCAGGTATCGCACCCTGTGCATGGACCGACCAAGGCGTGAGCGCGCCGAGCGCAAGCGTCAAGGCGCCCGCTGCGCGTGCGGCGTGGCGAAATGTGGGGATGGATGGCATCGATGGCTCCTGGAATCGTTCAACAGGCGCCGACTGTGGCCGTGGCGCGCGGCCTGCCACGTCGGATGGCGGCGCCCGCCAGCGTGCGATCAGAGCCGATCCGTCGCTCAGGCCGGCGTCAGCGCCTCATCGAGCAATTCGACCCAGTGCTTCACCGGCGTCCCGCTGCCACTCTGCAAATGCGTGATGCAGCCGATGTTGGCGGAGACGATGGCGCGCGGCTGCAACTGGTTCAGATGGCCGAGCTTGCGGTCGCGCAACGGATAGGCGAGTTCGGGTTGCAGCACGGAATAAGTGCCGGCCGAGCCGCAGCACAGGTGCGATTCGCTGCGCGCCAGTTGGACGTCGAAGCCGAGTGCACGCATGTGCGTCTCGACGCCGCCACGCAGCTTCTGGCCGTGCTGGAGCGTGCAGGGCGGGTGATAGGCCACGACGCCGGCGTCGCGAGCGGCATCCGCGCGCAGCCTGCTGCGCAGTGCGGGGACGAGGTCCGGCAGCAATTCGCTCAGATCCCGTGTGAGTTCGCTGATGCGGCGTGCCTTCGGCGCATAGGCCGCATCGTCCTGGAGCATGTGGCCGTATTCGCGCACCGTGACGCCGCAGCCCGAGGCATTCATGACGATCGCCTCGACCTCGTTCTTTTCCACCGCGGGCCACCAGGCGTCGATATTGGCGCGCATCTGCGCGCGGCCGCCGTCCTGGTCGTTCAGGTGGAACTTGACCGCGCCGCAGCAGCCGGCCTTGGCCGCAATGACGGTCTGGATGCCGGCGGCATCGAGCACCCGTGCAGTCGCGCTGTTGATGTTGGGCATCATCGACGGCTGTACGCAGCCGGCGAGCATCAGCACCTTGCGCGCATGGGTGCGATTCGGCCATGTGCCAGCGTCCTGCTTCGGCGGCACCTTGGCCTGCAGCTTTTCGGGCAACAGGCCGCGTACCGCCTGGCCCAGCTTCATCGCAGGACCGAACAGCGGCGACGGCAGCGCCTCCTTGAGCAGCCACCGTGTGGCGGATTCGAGCGCGGGCCGCGGCACCTTCTCGTCGACGATCTTGCGGCCGATGTCGACCAGGTGCCCGTACTGCACGCCGCTCGGGCAGGTGCTCTCGCAGTTGCGGCAGGTCAGGCAGCGGTCGAGATGCAGTTGCGTCGCGCGGGTCGGTGCCTTGCCTTCGAGCACCTGCTTGATCAGGTAGATGCGGCCGCGCGGGCCGTCGAGCTCATCGCCCAGCAACTGGTAGGTGGGGCAGGTGGCGGTGCAAAAGCCGCAGTGCACGCATTTGCGCAAAATGGCCTCGGCCTCACGGCCGGCCGCGCTGTCCTGGTACTGGGGGGCGAGATGGGTTTGCATGGATGAAAGCGAAGGTGAAATGCGTCACGGCGGCCAGCCGCCTGGATGGATCTGTCGGGTCGGTCAGGTGGGTGGCATCAATCGGCAGCCGGCTCGCGTTCGAGCATGCGCCCCAGGCGCCGCAGATCGCCCAACAGCGGCGGCAGCGACAGCGACAGCAGCAGCGTGGCCAGGGGCAGCACCCAGATGAAGCCGATGTGCTTGAAGCCGGCCGCCCCCACGATGCCGCCCACGGTGAACAAGCCCAGCAGCGAGGCATACAGCTTGAGCCGCGCGCGGTTGGCGCGCACCTGGGGGGTGGCACCGGCGGCGACACCGTTCCAGTAGAGCAGCTTGCCCAGTTCGATGCCCAGGTCGGTGACGACGCCGGTCATGTGCGTGGTGCGGATCTGGGCCGAGGAGATCTTGGTCACCAGGGCGTTCTGCAGGCCCATGATGAAGGCCAGCAACAGCACGGTGAAGGGCACGGCAAACGGGGTCTGGCGGTTGAAGGTGCTGCCGATCAGGCCGAACAGCAGCATCAGCACGGCCTCCAGCAGCAAGGGCAGTGCGTAGCCGCTGCGCAGATGGTGCACCCGGCCCCAGTTGACCAGCACGGCCGTCATGGCCGCGCCGGCGGTGAAGGACAGCAAGGCGCCGCAGGCCGAGGCCACCAGCAGCACATTGCCCAGCACCAGGTTGTCGGCCAGCATGGACACAAAACCCGACATGTGCGAGGTGTACATGCCCACCACCAGAAAGCCGCCGGCGTTGATGGCGCCGGCATTGAAGGCCAGCAAAAAGCCGAGCAGCCGGTTGGTGGCCGGGGTGCGGTGCAGGCCGGTGAGGTGTCGCAGGCGGCGCATGGGCAGGCGATCGAGGCGCTGAAGCGGGCTTACCAGCCGCGGTACAGCCGGCCGTGGCCGAACACGCCGGCCGGGTCGAACTGCTGCTTGAGGCCGCGCTGGATGCGATCGAGCGCGGGCGACAGGGGCGTGAACACGTCGAGCGCGGCATCGGGCCCACGAAAGCGGGTGGCATGCCCGCCCACGCTGACCGCGTGGTGGCGCAGCCGCTTGGCCTGGTCGGACGGCGCGTGCAGCCAGCGCTGAGCGCCGCCCCACTCGATCAGGGTGGGGCCCAGTTGCAGGGGCACCGCGGTGTCGGGCACAGCCAGGCGCCACAGGCTGAAATCGGCCTGGGGCTGGAAGAAGGGATGGGTCTGCTCGCGCAGCGACTGCCAGAAGGCTTGCGCCGGCTCGGGCGCCAACAGCTCGCCACCCAGGCGCTGGCAGGCGGCCTGCACCGCAGCCTGGGCGCCGCGCAGGCGCAGGTGGAGCACGCCGGCCAGCCAGCACGAGGCGTTCACGGGCAAGGGCTGGCCCCCCCAGGCGTTGAGACGGGCC
>CAIQMJ010001281.1 GCA_903872875.1 uncultured Variovorax sp. | reverse complement strand
CCGAAGCCATTGCGCGCGCGCTGAGGTCCGCCCCCGATCGAAGCGCATAGGACGGGACGTGCGTCGTGCCCTGTGTCGCAAACGCCGTGTCGCATTCCTTTCAAACGCGCCAGCGCCTTGCGGAAAGGCCGACGAAACCATGCCAAAACCGCCCTGAAAGTGTCCGGATCCGCTGGCACCAAATCTGCAAAGAAGGCTGCATCCCCACGTCAGGAGCCTTCCCATGTCAGCATCTCTGAACGCCAAGATCGCCGAAGTCTTCGAGGAGCCCGGCTGCGACAAGAACCAGGGCAAGAGCGAGAAGGAACGCAAGAAGGGCTGCACCAAGCAACTCTCTCCCGGCGCGGCCGCGGGCGGCTGCGCGTTCGACGGCGCGAAGATCGCGCTGCAGCCGATCGTGGACGTGGCGCACCTCGTGCACGGCCCGATCGCGTGCGAGGGCAACTCGTGGGACAACCGGCATGCCGCATCGTCCGGCTCGCAGCTCTACCGCACCGGCTTCACCACCGACATCAGCGAACTCGACGTCATCTACGGCGGCGAGAAGCGACTCTTCAAGAGCGTGCGGGAGATCATCGAGAAGTTCGATCCGCCGGCCGTCTTCGTCTACCAGACCTGCGTGACCGCGCTGATCGGCGACGACATCGAGGCGGTCTGCCAGCGCGCATCGGAGAAGTTCGGCAAGCCGGTGATCCCGGTCAATTCGCCTGGCTTTGCCGGGCCGAAGAACCTGGGCAACAAGCTCGGTGCGGAATCGGTGCTGGACTACGTGATCGGCACGCGCGAGCCCGAATACACCACGCCGTACGACATCAACATCATCGGCGAATACAACCTGTCGGGCGAACTCTGGCAGGTCAAGCCGCTGCTCGATGCGCTGGGCATCCGCATCCTCTCGTGCATCTCGGGCGATGGCCGCTACAACGAGATCGCCAGCAGTCATCGGGCCAAGGTGAACATGATGGTGTGCTCGAAGTCGATGATCAACATCGCGACGAAGATGCAGCAGCGCTACGGCATCCCCTATTTCGAGGGGTCGTTCTACGGCATCGGCGACATGAGCGACACGCTGCGCCAGATCTCGCGGCTGCTGGTGGAGCAGGGCGCGCCCGACGATCTGCTGGCGCGCACCGAGCGCCTGATCGAGGTCGAGGAAGCACGCGCCTGGACGCGCATCGCGCACTACAGGCAGCGCCTCGCCGGCAAGCGCGTGCTGCTCATCACGGGTGGCGTGAAGTCGTGGTCGGTGGTCGCGGCGCTGCAGGAGGCGGGGCTCGAGATCGTGGGCACCAGCATCAAGAAGAGCACGAAGGAAGACAAGGAGAAGATCAGGGAGATCATGGGCCTGACCGCGGAGGACAGCGCCCACATGATCGACGACATGACGCCGCGCGAGATGTACAACATGCTCAAGGACGCGAAGGCGGACATCATGCTGTCGGGCGGCCGTTCGCAGTTCGTGGCCCTCAAGGCACGCATGCCTTGGCTCGACATCAACCAGGAACGCCACCATCCGTACGGCGGCTACGAAGGAATGGTCGAGCTGGTGCACGAGATCGACCGCGCCATCTTCAATCCTGTCTGGCAGCAGGTGCGCATTCCGGCCCCGTGGCGCGATGACGGCGAGACGCTGGGCGCCGTGTCGGCGCAGCCTGCCGCAGGGGGCGCGGCGCCGGACGATATGCGCTTCCTGGCGGACATCGCCCGCCGGGCCATGGGCATCTCGCCCGACGAACTGCCGGCCTGACCGTCTCACAGCAGGAACCACCATGGCCGATGTCGTCGAGTCCCGGAAAGCTTGTACCGTCAATCCGCTCAAGATGAGCCAGCCCCTGGGTGCGAGTTTCGCGTTCATGGGGCTGGATGCCTGCATGCCCGTGATGCACGGCTCGCAAGGCTGCACGTCCTTCGCGCTGGTGCTGCTGGTGCGGCACTTCAAGGAAGCGATCCCGCTGCAGACCACCGCGATGAACGAGGTGACGACCATCCTCGGCGGCTACGAGAACATCGAGGCGGCATTGCTCAACATCCGCAAGCGCGCGGCGCCGAAGATCATCGCCATCTGCTCGACCGGACTGACCGAGACCAAGGGCGACGATGTCGAAGGCTACCTCGTCACCGTGCGCAAGAGGAAGCCCGAGCTCGACGACACGGAGATCATCTATGTTTCGACGCCCGATTACGTGGGCGCGTTCGAGGACGGCTATCGCCGCGCTGTCGCCGGTATCGTGAAGTCGCTCGTCAGGCCGCTGCCGGTCGCCGCATTGCAGGTCACGCTGCTGCCGGGCAGCCACCTTTCGCCCGGAGACATCGACGAACTGCGCGACATCGTCGAGGCCTTCGGCCTGTCGGCCATCGTGCTGCCCGACATCTCGGGTTCGCTCGACGGCCACATCGCACCCGATTGGCGTGGAACGACGCTGGGCGGCACGACGCTCGACCAGATACGCGCGGCTGGCGCTTCCGCCTTCACCCTCGGCGTGGGCGAGCAGACGCGCGACGCGGCCGAGGCGCTGCAGCAGATCGCCGGCACGCCGTTCGAGATCTTCGAGCGGCTTACCGGGCTGGAGGTCAACGACCGTCTGCTGTTGCGGCTGTCGCAGATCGCGGGCTGCCCGGTGCCCGCGAAGTTCCGCCGCCAGCGCAGCCAATTGCTGGATGCGATGCTCGACGGGCATTTCTACACGGGCGGCATCAAGGTCGCCATCGGTGCCGAGCCTGACCTGCTGCTGGCCGTGGGCGGCCTGCTGCACGAGATGGGCGCGGAGCTGCGCTGCTGCGTGAGCACGACCAGGTCGGCCGCGCACGCGCTGCTGCCGGCGGCGCAGGTGGTACTCGGCGATCTGGAGGACCTGGAGCGCGGCGCCGTGGACTGCGACCTGCTCATCACCCATTCGCACGGGCGCCAGGCGGCGGAGCGCCTGGACAAGCCGCTGCTGCGCGTCGGCTTTCCGGTGTTCGACCGCATCGGCAATTCGCATCGTCGCCATGTCGGCTACCGCGGCACGATGAACCTCATCTTCGAGGTGTCGAACCTGATGATGGCGCGCATCGCGCACCACCACCCCGGCGACTGGCCGCTCACGCCCGAGGCCAGGCGCGCCGCCGCTGCAACGCCGGCCGACGCCGGACCGCCGGACGGCACCGGCAGGCTGGTCGCAGAAGCCAGCGCCTGATCACACACAACGAGGAGCCCCAATGAAAATCGCCTTTGCCACCCAGGACAAGGAACACGTCGATGCGCACTTCGGCTGGGCCAAGGCCATCGTGATCCATGAAGTCACGCCCGGCGGACACCGCTTCGTCGAGAGCTTCGACTTCGGCGGCAAGCTGGAGGAGGACGGCGACGAGGACAAGCTCGCGCCCAAGCTCGACGCCATCCGCGACTGCGCCATCCTGTACGTGGCGGCCATCGGCGGTTCCGGCGCGGCGCGTGTCGTGGCGTTGAAGATCCATCCCATCAAGGTGCCGCAGCCGGAGCCCATCGCGGAGATCCTGGACAAGCTGCAGGCCGTGCTCAAGGGCACGCCGCCGCCCTGGCTGCGCAAGGCGCTCGCCAAGGACGGCGAAGGCGCACACACATTCGATTTCGAAGACGACGAGGTTCCACACCATGGCTGATTCAGCAACCATCGAGGCGGCGGCGGACGACGAGATCCATCTCGCCAGCCCGTTCGTGCAGCAACTCATCCGGCAACTGCGCGCGCAGGACACCCACGGTGCCTGGGACGGCAAGAGCGACGTGCAGTTGCTCAAGCCTTTCGTGCACACGGCGGAGGAACGCCGAGCGATCCCGATCATGGGCGACCCCGATCCCGAGACGCTGTGGCGGCTGGAGATCTTCTACAACGCCATCGCCGTGGCGGTGGAGCGCCAGACCGGGCAGATGGTCTCGCCGATGATGAAGATGAGCCACGAAGGCTTCGGCCGCATGGTGCTCATTGCCGGCCGGCTGGTGGTGGTGAACAAGCAGTTGCGCGACGTGCATCGCTTCGGCTTCGCATCGCTCGCCAAGCTGTCGGATGCTGGCACGAAGTTCCTCGACGAGGCGGTCGCGATGATCCGCGAATACCCTGCCGTCGCGCAGTACGGAGCCTGACATGGAAAGCCCCGAGGAACTCAAGGCGCGGCTCAGGAAGCTCAATGCGCAGGCCACCCAGGCCAAGATGGACCTGCACGACCTGTCGGAGGAACTGCCGACGAACTGGGAGCAGATCCTCGCCATCGCCCAGCGCTGCCACGATGCCCATGCGGCGCTGATGGCCGCGCGCCGGCAACAGGCCGCCGCGGCCTGAGCGCGCGAGTGCGGCAGGGAGCCCCCGATGACGACCTTCAACGTGACATTGCCCAGCGGCGCCACCTGGACGCCGACCTTCGTCGCAGCGCTCGACGAGAACAAGTGCATCGGCTGCGGCCGCTGCTTCAAGGTCTGCCCGCGCGGCGTGCTCGAACTGGTGGGCCTCGACGAGGAGGGAGAGCACATCCACCTCGAAGGCGACGACGAGGACGACGAGTACGAGCGCAAGGTCATGACCATCGCGCACAAGGAGTTGTGCATCGGCTGCACGGCGTGCGCGAAGATCTGCCCGAAGAAGTGCTACACGCACGCTGCCGCGACGGTCTGAGCATGACGACGCGGTCGCTGCTCATCGCCTGCGCGGTGGACCCACGCGATCCGGCCGCGCTGGCGCTCGCGGGCGTGGCGGCCACCGCGATCGAGCGTTTCGGCACTGGCCTGCTGCCCCTGCCCGGACTCGGTGCCGCCGCCACGCACGCGATGTTCTCGCGCTGGTTCCCCGGTGCCGACGCGTTGCTGCGGCTCGACTGGGCGCGGCTCGACGGCGCGGAGCGCGCGGAGCCGCGCCGCGACGAAATCGACGACCTGGTGGCGCTGCTGCGCGACCATGCCAGCGCGGCCGCGGGCCCGTCCGTTGCCTCGGACGCGGTGGCCTATGCGCTCGCCTGCGCAAGCCTCGGCAACGACCACCTGTGGCAGGACCTCCATCTGCCGTCGCGACGCGAACTGTCGGCACTCATCGGCCACTGGTTTCCCGCGCTCGCGATGCGCAACACGCAGGACATGAAGTGGAAGAAGTTCTTCTACAAGCAGCTCTGTGAACGCGAGGAGCTGTTCATCTGCAAGGCGCCGAGCTGCGGCGTGTGCACCGACCATGCCCTGTGCTTCGGGCCGGAGGACGCGCGGCCTGTGGCCATCGCCGGCTGAGGCGGTGCTCCGGGTTGCACGGGCATGGCAATTGCGGAGCAGGTCCATCGTTATGTATCGAACTACATAAACGACAAAACGCAGGACAGAACCGACATGCCAACGCCAACGCCAACGCCTCCACTCGCCGCACATGCGCCGGCTCGCGCCCGCTGGGTGCCGTGCGATCGCGCGTGCTACCTGACCCTGCACTGGCCCGTGGCCGATTCGCCGCAGGCGCGCGGCATCGGCCTGGTGCCGGCCTGTCTGCCGCGACTGCCGCAGCCGCCGCACCGTCTGCTCGCCGTGTGCAACGAGGAAGGACTGCGGGCGCTGGTCCAGGCGCACATGCAGCGGCTGCGGCGCACGCCGCTCTTCGCCCGTGCCGGCCGCTGCTTCGACTGCGTCGCCCAGCGTGTGGCGGACTTCGTCGTCGAGGCTTGCGGCGGTCCGCTGTACTACAGCGAGCGGCACAGCCGGCTGCAGGCCGGCGCGGGCATGCCCCTGCTGCTGGACGAAGAGGGGCGTGAAGTCTGGCTGGTCCAGCTCTGGCATGCCTTCGACGACGCCGGCTTTCCGGCCTCCGTCCGGGCGGATTTCTGGAACTGGGCGGAACCCCTGTCCATCTACCTGCTCGCGCCGCAGGCACGCCGCGCCGACCTGACGCGCTATGCCTACGACACGGTGCGAAGCTGGTTCTCACCCGGGCCGGCGGCGACCGGCGCACGCCACCTCGAGGCAAACCCATGATCGATCCTTCGCAACGGTACGGTGTCTTTCTGAACGTCGAGGATCCCGACGCCGATCCGGCCGACGCGCTCGACCAGATGGCGCAGACCGCCGTGGCCGCCGAAGCCGCGGGCTATGACGACGTATGGGTCGCCGAGCATCACTACAGCCGCTTCGCCATCGGCAGCGCATTGACCGTGCTGCTCGCCTACCTGGCGGCGCGAACCTCCCGCATCCGCCTGGGTGCCGGCGCGTCGCTGCTCGCACTGAACGACCCGGTGCGCGTGGCGGAAGACGTGGCAACGCTCGATCTGCTGAGCCGTGGCCGCATCGAGTTCGGCGTTGCGCGCGGCGGACCGTTTCCGGAGCAGTACCGTCACGCCGGCTTGCCGTCCGCCGATGACGCGCGTTTGCGCATGCACGAGGCACTGGCGCTGATCCTGCGCCTGTGGCGCGAGCCCGCGGTGTGTTTCGAAGGGCATTTCTATCATTGCGAGGATCTGTCGATCCACCCGCTGCCGCAACAGCAGCCGATCCCGGTCTGGCTCGCGAGCCTGAGCACCGGTTCTCGCCGGATCGCCGCCGCAGGCGGCCACGGGCTGATGGCAACGCCGTCGTCGGACTTCGCCGAGGTCGCGGCGGTGGTGTCGAGCGAGCGCGCCGTGCGCGGCGACTTTCCGTTTGCGATCGCACGCTTCTTTCATTGCGACACGGACCATCGGCGCGCAGTCGAAGCGGGCGTCGCCGCAGTGCGCGCCTACCCGGGGTTGATGGGCGTGCGCTTTGGCTCCGCCGGCATGCCGCCGATGTTCGCGTCCGACGCGAGCGAGGCGACGATCCTCGCCAATGCGGTCATCGGCGACCCGGCGCACTGCGCCGAGCGGGTACGCGCTCTGCGCGAGCGGCTCGGTCCGCATCGCCTGCTGCTCAAGCCGGCGGTTCATCGGCCGGCGCAGGCACGCGACGCGCTGGCATTGTTCATGGAGCGGGTGGTTCGGGCCGCCGGCTGACGCGCCGGCAACGCGTTGCGTACAGGCCTGCATATTGCGATGAAGAGCGCTATGTAGTTCTTTACGTAGGGAATGTCGCAATGCTGTTCGAGTCGCTACACAACATCGACGCCGCTCCGTTGATTTTGTCGCTCCGGGTGGCGCTGGTTGCCACCGCTGTCGCGCTGGTCGTCGGCGTGGCGCTCGGCTGGATGTTCGTGCGGCATCCCTTCCCGGGCAGTACCGTCGTCGAGGCAATCTGCATCCTGCCGCTCGTGCTGCCGCCGACGGTGATCGGCTACGGCATTCTCGTGGCGGCCGGCCGGCGCAGTGCCCTGGGCAGTTGGCTGCGCGAGCACTTCGACTACACGATCATCTTCAACTGGCATGGCGCAGTGGTGGCGTCGGCCATCGTGGCGCTGCCGCTGGTGCTCAAGTCGGCTGGCGCCGCCTTCGCGGGTGTCGACCGCACGCTCGAAGCGGCCGCGCGCACCTTGCGCCAGTCGGCCTGGAGTGTGTTCGTGCGCGTCACGCTGCCGCTCGCATGGCCCGGCATCCTGGCCGGCACGCTGCTCGCCTTCGCACGTGCCATGGGCGAGTTCGGCGCATCGCTGATGGTGGCCGGATCGATTCCCCATCAGACCCAGACGCTCTCGATGGCCATCTACGACGCCGTGCAGGCGGGTGAGGACCACACGGCCATGGTGCTCGTGATCGTCACTTCGGTCATCTCGACCGCCGTGCTCGTGCTGTCGAGCCGCTTTCTTTCACCCCGTTGATCTTCAGGAGTCTTCATGATGCGCATCCTTCGCCTTCTTGCCCGTCTCGCGCTCGCCGCGGCATTGCCGGCCGCCGCGTGGGCGCAGCCACTGACCGTCTCCGCCGCGGCCAGTCTCACCAATGCCTTCCAGGAACTCGCGCCCAAGTTCGAGGCCGGCAAGCCCGGCGTGACGCTGCGTTTCAACTTCGCCGCGTCGGGCACCTTGCTGCAGCAGGTCGCGCAGGGCGCCCCGGTGGACGTGTTCGCCAGCGCGGACCAGGTCACCGTCGCGCGCGGCATCGAGCAGAAGCTCTTCGACGCGGACAGCAAGCGCGACTTCGCGCTCAACACGGTTGTGCTGGTCGCACCCGCACAAGGCTCGCCGGGCATCGGCGCGTTGAGCGATCTGGCTTCGCCCGCAGTGCGGCGTATCGCGGTGGGAAAGACCGCAACCGTACCGGTGGGGCGCTATACCCGGGAGGCGCTCGACAGCGCCGGCCTCTGGTCCGTGCTGGAGCCCAAGTTCGTCTACGCCGACACGGTGCGGCAGGTGCTCGATTACGTCTCGCGCGGCGAGGTCGAGGCCGGCTTCGTCTACCGAACGGACGCAGCCATCGCGGGCGACAAGGTGAAGGTCGTGCTCACCGTCCAGGGGCACACGCCGGTGAGCTATCCGGTCGTCGTGGTGAGCGAGAGCCGCAACAAGGCCGCGGCGCAGGACTTCATCGCCTTCCTGTCGACACCGGCCGCGCTCGACGTGCTGTCCAGGTACGGCTTCGGCAAGCCCTGAACGATCGTCACGATGATCGACGTCGACATCCAGATGTCCCTGAGCGACGGGCGCCGCCGCTTCGACCTCGACGTGCGCTTCGCCTGCGATGCCCGAATGGTGGCGCTCTACGGCCCGTCCGGCGCAGGCAAATCGCTCACGCTGCAGGCGATCGCCGGGCTGCAGCGTCCGGCTTCGGGTCACGTGCGCATCGGTGCGCGCACGCTGTTCGACGCCGCACGGGGCATCGAACTGCCGGTCCAGGACCGGCGCGTGGGCTACCTGTTCCAGCACTACGCGCTGTTCCCCCACCTCGACGTGCGGGAGAACGTGGCGTTCGGACTGCAGAGCTGGTGCCGACGCCGCCTGCCGCCGCAGGCGATCGAGCGGATCGATGCCTTGCTCGACAGCTTCGGCCTGGCCGCCTTCTCGCACAGCCGTCCTGCTGCGCTGTCGGGCGGCCAGCAGCAGCGCGTGGCGCTCGCGCGTACCCTCGCGTGCGAGCCCGCGGTGCTGCTGCTGGACGAGCCCTTCGCGGCGCTCAATCCCATGCTCCGGCAGGCGCTTCGCATCGAGCTCGCGGAGGTCTGCGCCCGTTGGCAGACGCCTGTCGTGATGATCACGCACGACATCGACGATGTGATCGCGCTGTCGGACGTGGCCTATGTGATCGAGCACGGGCAGGTCGTGCGGGAAGTGGACGTGCGGCAGGGTACGGGGCGCGAGCGCATGCAGCGGGCACTCGTGCCGGAATGGCGTGCGCCCTCGCAGACGCCTGCGCAGGGCGCAGCGCGCGCCTTGCTGGCGGAGGTGTCGCATGGCTGATGCCACGCTGCTGTCCGGCGACCTGAAGCTCGCTGGCCGGCTCGACAGCCGCTTCTTCCAATTGCTCGCGGCCATCGACGGCACCGGCTCCATCAACCGCGCAGCCCGTACAGCGGGCTACAGCTACAAGGGGGCATGGCTGCTGCTGGAGACAGCGGCCAACCTGGCCAACGAGCCCTTGCTCGAGAGCGCGACTGGCGGAAAGGGCGGTGGTGGCACACGGTTGACGCGCGCATCGCACGACCTCCTCGCCGCCTGGCGGGAGCTTGAATCCGCGCACCGGGACTTCCTGCGAACACAGGAAGCCATGCTTGTTCAACAGCCGGCACTGGCCGGCCTTCTCAGGAGAATCTCAATGAAGACCACAGCCCGCAATCAGTTCGCCGGCACCGTCTGCGCGGTCGAATGGGGGCCCGTCACGACGCAGGTCGCCATCGCCATTTCCAGCGGCCAGGAGATCGTCGCGACCATGACGAGTGCGGCGGCCAAGCGGCTCCAGCTCGAAGTCGGCAAGGAAGCCATCGCGCTGATCAAGTCGTCCGCGGTGGTGCTGGTCACGGACTTCGCCGGTTACGCGCTGTCTGCGCGCAACCAGTTTGCCGGGACGATCTCGCGGCTCGAGCGCGGCGCAGTGACCTCGATCGCAGTGCTCACCCTGCCGGGTGGCACGAGCCTGTCGGCGAGCGTCACCAACGACGCGGTCGATGCGCTGGCCCTCAAGGTCGGCCAACCGGCGACCGCGGTGTTCAAGGCCTATGCGGTGATGCTGGCTGTCGCCATGCCGTGAAGACGCAATCGGAATCCGCTTAATCCGCCTGCACCTTCTCGATGCGTGGCGCGATCGAAAGCGGCCGTGGCATCCGTTCGGCCACGTGCTTCGCCATGAAGAGCCGCGCACCGCAGCCCCGGCATTCGTACAGGCGCCTCGACGAGACGAGCCGCATCCACCAGGTCCGATGGATACGCACCAGCTCCCGTTCGTCGCAGGTGCAGAGGGTCGGGGCGGCGCGCGTTCTCATTCTTTTCTCCGTCGGTTCGGAGAGCGAGCTTGCCGCGCAAACCTGAGGGAAGCCTGACCGGTCGGGCCGTGTTCAGTCGACGGTCACGTGCGCGGTCTTGATCACGCGCGCCCAGCGGTCGATCTCGGTCGAGATCAACTGCGCGAAGGCCTGCGGCGTGGTCGGCGTCGCCTCTGCGCCTTCGGTCGCCAGGCGCGTCTTGACCTCGTTCGAAGCCAATGAACGGTTGATCTGCTGGTTGAGCGCCGCGACGATGGCGGGCGGTGT
>CAIQMJ010001280.1 GCA_903872875.1 uncultured Variovorax sp. | reverse complement strand
TGCCGTCGACACCCGCCTGATCGCCGGCGACGTGCGCCTCACCATGGGTGGCGAGCCGACCTACGTGGCCACCACCGACCGCGACGCGGCCGAATGGAACACCGATGCGCTCGGCCCGACGAAGCGCGGCTACGCCACCGAACTCGTGCAGAAGCTGCGTGCCGAGTACGGCGACGGCGGCTTCCTGCACTTCGGCCAGGGCAAGTGGTATCCGGGCGAACAGTTGCCGCGCTGGGCGCTGTCGATCTTCTGGCGTGCCGACGGCCAGACGCTCTGGCACAACCCCGAGCTCTTCGCCGACGAACGCGAGCCGACCCACTACACGAGCGAAGACGCCCGCCGCTTCACGACCGTGCTGGCGCACCGGCTCGGCCTGACCGAACGCTTCATCCAGCCCGGCTACGAGGACGTCTACTACTACCTCTGGCGCGAGCGCCGTCTGCCGGTCAACGTCGACCCCTTCGAATCGAAGCTGGACGACGAGATGGAACGCATGCGGCTGCGCCGCGTGTTCACGCAGAAGCTCGACGCCGTGATCGGCTACATGCTGCCGATCGAACCCGGCAATGCCGACGCGGACGCACCCGCGCTCGAAGGCCCGGGCTGGAAGACCGGCCCCTGGTTCCTGCGCGACGACCGGCTCTATCTGATCCCGGGTGATTCGCCGATGGGCTACCGCCTGCCGCTCGACTCGCAACCCTGGGCCAGCAAGGGCGACTACCCCTACCTGATCGACCGCGACCCGACCGCGCCGCGCGACGGCCTGCCAAGCGCCGCCGACTACCGCGCGCGCTACGCGACCGCGCCGATGGCGCCGCAGGGCGCGGACGCAGGCACGGTGCCCTACGCCTTCGGCGCGTCGTCGCAGTCGCCTGCGGCGCTGCGCATGCAGTCGACCGTGGCGTCGGCCACCGGCAGCGCCTTCGGTGCGAGCGGCGGCGGCGAGGCCGGAACTGGCACGGGCGACGGCGATCTCGGCCCGGGCGGCGACGCTACCGGGCGCAGCAGCGCCGGCCGCCGCCGCGACGACGTCACCACGCCGCGCCAGCCGCGCCGTGGCGAGTCGGCCCACTGGGTCACGCGCACTGCGCTCTGTGTGGAAGTGCGCGATCCACGCCGCGCCAACGGCCCGGCCGCCGAAAAGCTCGGCAGCTCGTCGGGCGTGCTCTACGTGTTCATGCCGCCGCTGGCACGGCTCGAGGACTACATCGACCTTGTGGCCGCCATCGAGGCAACGTCCGAGCAACTGGGCCTGAAGATCGTGATGGAAGGCTACCCGCCGCCGCGCGACCCTCGCCTGAAGATGCTGCAGGTCACGCCCGACCCGGGTGTGATCGAGGTCAACATCCATCCGGCACACAACTGGAAGCAGTTGGTCGCCCACACCGAATTCCTCTACAACGCCGCGTTCGAAACGCGCCTGTCTGCCGAGAAGTTCATGACCGACGGCCGCCACACCGGCACCGGCGGCGGCAACCACTTCGTGATGGGCGGCGCGACGCCGGCCGACAGCCCGTTCCTGCGCAGGCCCGAACTGCTCGCCAGCCTGCTGCTGTACTGGCACAACCACCCGTCGCTCAGCTACCTGTTCTCGGGGATGTTCATCGGACCGACGAGCCAGGCACCGCGCGTCGACGAGGCCCGCAACGACCAGGTCTACGAACTCGAGATCGCGCTCAAGGAAATCGCGAAGAATCGCGAGATCTACGGCGCGAACATGCCGGCCTGGCTGGTCGACCGCACGCTGCGCAACATCCTGGTGGACGTCACTGGCAACACGCACCGCAGCGAGTTCTGCATCGACAAACTCTATTCGCCGGACTCTTCGACCGGCCGCCTCGGCCTGCTGGAACTGCGCGCCTTCGAGATGCCGCCGCATGC
>CAIQMJ010001279.1 GCA_903872875.1 uncultured Variovorax sp. | reverse complement strand
CCAGTTCGGCGCGCGCCCGCCACTGGCGCGACAGCTGCAGGTAGGTGAAGCGGGCGACTGCGATGATCAGCAGCGAGAAGGCCAGCGTCACGCCGAGGATGGAGTTGCGACCGCGCCGCCAGTCTTCCAGTGCCGCTTCCAGGGGAATGCTCGCCACGATCAACAGGTTGCGGTGCAGCGTGGGCCGCGCGACGACGATGGCCGGCTGGCCGCTGAGCCGCGCCGCCATGTGCAGCGGACGGCCGTCGCTGGTGGCCTCGCTGAGCGCCGGCATGATCGGCGCGCCGGCCAGGTCGTCGCGCGGCGGCATGCTGGTCAGCATCGGGCCGTTGTCGCGTTCCAGCGTAATTTCCAGGCCGTTGATGTCGGCGCTCTGGGTGAGGATCGTGGTGAGCAGCGACAGCTGCACTTCGGCGACCGCGACGATCCGGCTGCCGTCCGGCATCTGGAGCGCCCGTGCAAAGTACAGCACTTTCTGTGAAGTCGACAGGCTGGTGGCCGGGGGGCTGATGGCGAGCGAGGACACCGGCTGCGCCAGCACCGCGCCGAGAAATCCTTCCGGCAGCAGCACCTCGAGCTCCGGCCCGCGCCGGTCGGACGAGGCCAGCACGCGGCCGTCCGACGTGAGAAAGGCGACGTAGCGCACCAGCAGGCTCTGGCGCACCACGTTGTCCATCACCTGCGCAATCTGGGGCCGGCGCACCACGCTCTCCGCCGTCTCGCCTTCGCCGGGCAGCAGCAGGTCGCCCATGCCGGCCAGCAGCATGTCGATGCCCAGCAGGCTGCGGTTGAGTGCGGCCTCGGAACCGCTGACGAAGCGCACGGCCTGCTGTTCGCTGTCGGTGATCGATCGGTCGCGCATCTCCCAGACGATCAGGGCCGCGATGGCCCAGACCGCGACCAGGAACAGCAGCGCGATCCCGTAGACGGAGGCGGTGATACGCCGTGGCAGGGTGTTCGTCACTTCGTGGCAGGTGCCCGGGTTCCGACCACGGGGCCGACCGTCTGGTTCCAGACATCGGCGCAGATGGGGCCGCAGCGCTGGACCCATCCGGTGAGTACGCGTGTCGTGAGGATTTCCTGGCGGCGGCGCTGGTCCTCGGCCGAAGGCTGGACTTCGATCATCGTGCCCTTGCTGCCGCGCCCGCAGCTGTCGGCACCGGTGTTGCACGCCACGCCTTCGCCGGTCTCGCGTTCGGATTCGGCCCACACCGCGCTTTCCAGCCTGGGGAGTTCATCGTGCAGCAGCCTGCGGAGGTCGGCCGGCAGTGCGTTCCAGGTATCGCGGTTGGCGGCGAAGGCGGCCAGGCCCCAGCTCAGCGGCATGCTGTAGATGTAGTGCGTCACGGTATGAAGCCCCAGCGTATTGCCCGACATGGTGCCGGTCACCGCGCATTCGGTGTTGCCGGATTTCATGTTCGACATCAGCTCCGAGAACTCCGTGAAGACCGGCGTGCCGTTGAGTGCCCGGATGAAGTCGCCTTGCGTGGATCCCGACACGCGCACCCGCCGGCCGGCGATGTCGGTCAGCCGCGTCATCGGCTTCTGGCAGAACAGGACCTGCGCCGGATACACGTAGATCGCGAGCAGTTCGACGCCATGGCGCTCGCGCAGCGTCTTCTCGAGGTACGGCCGGAACGCCGCAACCACGCGGCGCAGCGTGGCCATGTCCGGGCTCAGGCCGGCCATGTCCGGCGTTCCCAGCTCGGGGTACTGCGTGGAGACCTGGCTCAGCAGCGCGGTGCCGAACGGCACCACGCCGAGCTTCATGAGGTTGAGCATTTCCTGGCCTGGCACGCCCGCACGGTCGAAGGGGACGATGCTCGCGGTGTAGCGGCCGCCGCTCAGGCGGGCGAGTTCCTTGGTCCAGAACTGCTCCTCGTGCCGCGTGTACTGGTTGATCGCGGCCAGGCCTCCGACGATGCGCAGGCGCTCCACCGGCGCGGCTTGCGCGCCGGCCTGCATGGGCAGTCCGAACAGGACCGCGATGTACATCAACAGGATGTAAGTCCGAACCATGACGACCTTGCAGATTTCAGCAATCCCACATCATCGGGTCGATGTGTGGTGCGTGTGTCAATTCCGCACAAAAGTTTGCAATCAGTGACATTTAAGCGGCGGCCGGGTCGTCAGAGTTGATCGGTTGGTACAAACCACGAGAAGAGAAGCAGCTGCAGGCGCGTCAGCAGGCTGGAGTCGGGTTCGTCGTCCAGAACCTCGTTCTCGACATCGCCCGTCCCTATCCATTCGACGGTACGGCCGTCCGGTTTGAGCCGCACGCGGTAGACGCCTTCGACGTGGTCCATCTGGTAAGCGTAGATCAGGGCATGGGCCAGTTCGTAACTGGACACTTTCACGCCGACCTCGGTATTGAGCCGTTCCGAACGGGGGTCCAGATTCATCGAGCCGAGCAGCACCCAGTGCCGGTCAATCAGGGCGAGCTTCGCGTGCAGCCGCCCGCGCGCCTGGCGCAGCAGCCGGCGCATCTGTCCGCTGCGCTTGAGTTGGGTGGTGCTGACCTCGAGCAGTTCCACGCCGATCTGCAGCAGCGCGACGCGGTAGCGGTTGTAGTTGATGTTGACCAGCGGCTCGTCGCTGTCGGCCAGTGAATTGGTTGCGACGGTGATGCGGATGCCGTTTTCGCGCGCCGTTTTCAGCCGCTCCATGCCGGCCTCGCCCGGAATGAAGTAGGGCGACACGATGGCGATCTCGCTGCGCGCCTCCCCGATGATCTCGCGCACATGCTGCGCCAGCGAAAGGCTCGAGTCGACGCCGCCTGCGTTGCCGCCGCCAAGCGCCTTGTCGGGGCTGTCGGCCATGGCTTCGGCTTCCGCGCGGATCCAGGGCAGGTGGCCGCTGCGAAGCTGCTCGCCAAGCGGAGGGTCGCCGAACAGGTCGGTGCCGACCGGCGTTTCCGGCGCCGGCGTGCTGTCCGCCGAAGTGGCCTTCTCGAAATCCCCACGCAGCTTCTCCTGCGAGACCGACGGCTGGACCAGGCGCCCGAGTGGATAGACGACGTCGCTGTTCCAGTAGGCATCAAAGATGTGGGCCAGTTCGGGCACGACCGGGCCAGCCATCAGCAATTCGAAGTCGATGAAGTTGGCGCCTTCGGCCCGCAGGAAATACTCGTCCGCCAGATTGCGTCCGCCTGCAATGGCCATGGCACCGTCCGCCATGAAAAGCTTGTTGTGCATGCGATGGTTGAGCCGCCTGAAGTCGGAGAAGAAGTCGAGCCAGCGTGTGGCGCCGTGCTCGCGGCCGTTGACGAACGGGTTGAACAGGCGCACCTGCACGTTGGGCTCGGTCGAAAGGGCAACCAGCAGGCGTTCGATGGGGGCGGTATAGAAATCGTCCAGCAGCAGGCGGACGCGCACACCGCGGCGGGCGGCGTCGCGCAGTTCCCGCAGGATCAGCCGGCCGGTCTTGTCGTTGCCGAGCAGGTAGGTCTGCACATCGAGCGACACCTCGGCGCGGCGCATCAGCTCGAGCCGCGCATCGAGTGCGAAGTGGGCCTGTGTGAGTGGCCGCAGCGCCGAGAAGCCGTCGTGCAGCGTGTCCAGCCCGGCGGCAGCACGGCCCAGTGCGGTCGATTCGGACGGTGCGATCGCGCGCTGCGGCGGTTCCGGCTGGCGCGGCGGCAGGCCCGCGCAGGCGCCCAGCAGGCAGGCCAGCGCCAGCATCAGGCAGCGCAGCAGGGTTGCAGCCAAGGGTCGGTCGTGGGGCATGGAGGTTGGGTGAACCGCAAAAGTACCGGGCCGGGGCAGATGCTAGCGGCGATGGCGTGCGGGCCGTGTGCGCGAATGCCCCGGCTGTGTGTTTCTTCTGGGAAAAAGCCGCTGGCGTCCCCTGGACGAAAGGTCTGGAAAGATCGGACAGGGGTTGGGCGGCTTTAAAATGAAAGTAATTCTCAATTGCCTTCGATGACGCCGCCGTCTCGGCGTCGTATTTCCTCCGTCCCGCACCGCAGCCAGAACCTTTGCACCATGAACAGCCGACAGATCAAGACCTGGGCCTGGGTCCATAAATGGAGCAGTCTGGTCTGCACCGTGTTCATGCTGCTGCTGTGCCTGACCGGGCTGCCGCTGATCTTCCATCACGAGATCGGCCATCTGCTGGGCACGGAGATCGAATCGAAGCCGATGCCCGCCGGCACGCCGCGCGCCAGCCTCGACCGGGTCATGGAAGCCGCCAAGGCGCGCTTTCCCGACCGCATGGTGCAGTTCGTCTCGCAGCCGGAAGACGACGACGGGCTCTGGTTCGTCACCCTCACGCACACGCCGGAACCGACGGACGACTACAAGTCGATCGCCGTCGACGCACGCACCGCCGAGGTGGTGGGCCAGCCGCCGACCGACGAAGGCTTCATGAACCTGATGTTCCGGTTGCACATCGACCTGTTCGCCGGCCTCCCGGGCAAGTTGTTCCTGGGTTTCATGGGGCTGCTGCTGCTGGTGGCGATCGTCTCCGGCGTGGTGCTGTACGCACCCTTCATGCGCAAGCTCGACTTCGGCACCGTGCGTCGCGACAGGCGGCCACGGCTGAAGTGGCTGGACATGCACAACCTGCTGGGCATCGTCACGCTGGTCTGGGCCTTCGTGGTCGGCGGCACCGGGATGATCAACACCTGGGCCGACCTGATCGTGCAGTACTGGCGCTACGACCAGCTCGGCGCGCTGCTCGCGCCCTACAAGGGCCAGCCGATCGTGCCGATGGCCGAGCGCGCGCCGCTGCAGGCCTCGCTCGACGCGGCGCTGGCGCGTGCGCCCGGCATGAAGCTGAGCTTCATCGCCTTTCCCGGTACGTCCTTTTCCAGCCCGCATCACAACACCGTGTTCCTGCGCGGCAACGAGCCGATGACCTCGCGCCTGCTGAAGCCGGTGCTGGTCGACGCCAAGACCTCCGAGGTCACGGCCAGCCCGCAGCTGCCGTGGTACCTGACCGGGCTGCTGGTCTCGCAGCCGCTGCACTTCGGCGACTACGGCGGGATGCCGATGCAGATCATCTGGGCGCTGCTCGATATCGCGACCATCGTGGTGCTGGGCAGTGGCCTCTACCTGTGGCTGAAGAAGGCGAAGGGCGCGTCGGCCTCAGCAGCCGATGCCGCCGTGCCTGCGGTACACGGGCCACACGGCCTGTCCAGGCCGGCGCCCGTCGCGAAGGTGCGCGCATGAGGCACGCGAAGACGAAGCATGCCTTCTGGCACCTCTGGGCCTGGCCGATCGCACTGGGCACGATGACAGCGGTCGGGTTGGTCTCGGCGCTGTTCAGCGACGGCGGCTTCGGCGATGCGCTGGCCTGGGTCACGCTCGGCATGCCGGTCGCGGTCTGCGTCTGGTACGGCTGGTTTCGCCGCACGCGCTGAGCCCGGCGGCGGGACGGGGCCAAGGACGGCCGCCGACAATCGGCCGCAATGAATGTCCTGAATCCGATCGCCTTCGCCTGCCTGCTGTGTGCCGCCTTTGCCGCGCAGGCCCAGAATTCCAGCGCCGCCACCGACACGGCCGGTACGTCGATCGTCGTACCGACCGCACCCGGGACGCTGCGCGAAGTCACCGTCTCCACGCCGCGCGGCGACGTCATCCCGTTCGAGGCTGCCGGCTCGGTCGACCGCGTCGAGGGCGCCGACATGCGCGACGGCCGCATGCAGGCGCAGCTGTCGGAAAGCCTGGGCGGCGTGCCCGGCCTGCAGGTGCAAAACCGGCAGAACCTCGCGCAGGATCTTCAGCTGTCGGTACGTGGCTTCGGCGCGCGCTCGACCTTCGGCGTGCGTGGCGTGCGGATCTACGTCGACGGCATTCCCGCGACCTTGCCCGACGGCCAGGGCCAGACCTCCAACATCGACATCGGCTCGGTCGACCACGTCGAACTGCTGCGCGGGCCGTTCTCGGCGCTGTACGGCAATTCGTCCGGCGGCGTGCTGCAGGCCTTTACCGAAACCGGCGAGGGCCGGCCGCAGCTCGGCTACTCGGTCTCGGGCGGCAGCTATGGGACTTGGCGCCAGGGCCTCAAGCTCGCGGGCTCGCAAGGTGCGGTCGATTACGTGCTGAGCACCAGCCGCTTCCAGACCGACGGCTACCGCGAGCACAGCGCCGCGCGGCGCGACCTGGCCAACGGCAAGCTCGGCATCGCGCTGGACAACGGCGACCGGCTCACGCTGGTCTTCAACAGCGTGCACCTCGACGCACAGGACCCGCTCGGCCTCACCGCCAGCCAGTACGCGCTGTCGCCGCGCAGCGCGCCGCTCGCCACGCAGTACGACACGCGCAAGTCGGTCGACCAGAACCAGGCCGGTGCGCTGTACGAGCACCGTATCGACGGGCGCAACGCGCTGCGCGTGATGGTCTACGGCGGCGAACGCAAGACCACGCAGTTCCAGTCGATACCGCCGGCCTCGCAGGTCAGCGCGACCAGCGCCGGCGCGGTGATCGGCCTGAAGCGCGACTATGCCGGCATCGACGTGCGCTGGACCTCGTCGCTCGAACTCGCGCAGCGGCCTTTCGAGATCGTCGCCGGCCTCGGCTACGACAACCTGAAGGAAGACCGCACCGGCTACGAGAACTACACCGGCAGCCTGGCCGCGCCGGTGCTCGGCGTGCAGGGACGGTTGCGCCGCGATGAGCAGAACGAGGTCTGGAACCTCGACCCCTACGCGCAGGCGAGCTGGCGCTTCACCGACCAGTGGATGTAATTGTCCCGGTGGGCTTGGCATCTGGCCATGGCCTTGGAACCTTTCTTTTTCCTGCACATCACGGCGAGGATCGAGTTTAAATCGTGGCCGTGGTTGTTTTTCTGGGAGACCGTGCCATCCGAGCAGGAAAGCAGCGTGAATTTCCCGATGTCTATGCCAAGCACGGAGCCTGTGACGACCTTCTCGGGGGTTGGCATCTCGAACATGAACGTGATGCCATGCTCGCTGAACCTGGCCCCCGCCTTGAGGATGCCGCCAGCCTTTGCTAGCCGGTTGAAATGCTTGGTTTTCTTGAAGGGAAGCACGATCTTGAGCTTGTCACCGAGGCTTGTCAAGGTGACCCACCCGTCAAACGGGACCCTTCCATTAGTGTCGATGTCAACAAATCTGG
>CAIQMJ010001278.1 GCA_903872875.1 uncultured Variovorax sp. | reverse complement strand
GTTTTGTGGATGTGGCGCGGGTGATCGACGTCAGGACAGTCGCGGAGTTCGTCGACAGTGCCGCGGTGCTGGAGCGGATCCGCGAGATGGGAATTGACTACGCGCAGGGGTATTACCTTCACAAGCCTGAACGCGTCGAAGATGTGCTTGGCGCGCATGCTCGCCGTGCGTGATTCTCCGCAACGCAATAGACTGGAATGGCGGTTGCAGTCCAATGCCGCCGCGCGCGTGCCGAGTCCGAGAGGCGAAGGGTTCGTCCAATCCCCGACATCCCCGACATCCCGGCCATGGCGCGCGTCGACACATCCATCTTCATCGCAATTCCACATGAGCCATAACGCCCTTACCCTTTTCACGACACGCCGCAGCCAGTACGCGCTGGGCAAGAATCTTCCCATCGCGGAGGCCGAGGTCGATGCGTTGATTCGCCAGGCCATTCGCCTGGCTCCGTCGTCGTTCAATTCGCAGAGCTCACGCGCCGTCATCCTGTTCGGCGCGGCCAGCGAGACCCTATGGAAGTCCATCACCAAGGAGATCCTCCGTCCATTGGTTCCGGCAGAGGCATTCGCTTCGACGGATGCCAAGCTGGACTCCTTCGCGGCAGGCGCCGGCACGGTGCTGTTCTATGAAGACCAGGACGTGATCAAGGACCTGCAACAGAAATATCCGCTGTACGCCGACAATTTCCCCATCTTCTCGGAGCACTCCGCGGGCATGGCGCAATTCGCCGTCTGGACCGCGCTGGCCGAAGCCGGCATCGGCGCAAGCCTGCAGCACTACGCACCGCTGATCGACGCCAAGGTCGCCAGCACCTGGGACGTTCCGGCATCGTGGAAGCTGCGTGCCCAGTTGCCCTTCGGATCGAACCAGAAGCCTTTCAACGAGAAGAGCTTCATCGCCGACGACATACGGTTCAAGACGGTCCGTTGAAGGCGAATCGGCGCAAATTGCCGGATTCCCCGGCGCCGCGCGCCACCAGCGGCTTGACGAACCGGAGCGTCATGCGATCCGACTCGCCAATTGCGAGGTAGCGTGCGCGTTCGACCTCCCCGCCACGCAAGGTGGGAGGCAATGCCCACACGCCGTTCGCATGGTCCCGGGTATCGCGCGGATTTGCGTTGATCTCGCTTGCAGCGACGAACTCGAAGCCGGACGCCCGAGCGCGCGCGATCACGAAGTCCTGCGTGACATAGCCGCTTTCGATCATGCGTTCGAGCGCGGTTCCAGGCGCGGCCCGATGTTCTTCGACGCCGAGAACGCCGCCCGGCTTGAGCACATCGAAGAAGGCGCGAAGCGTCTCGTCGAAATGGCCTTCGGCAACCCAGTTGTGGATGTTGCGGAAAGTGAGTACGGCGTCGGCACCGCCAGGAGGGTGGATGTCGGTGAAACGTCCGACGGGCAATGTACCGAGCACCACGCGCCCGTAGGTGGCCGGGTCGCTTGCCAGCTTCTGCTGGAAGGCCGCGCGCGAACGTCGCTGTTCCGATGTGCCGTCCGCTGGCGCATGCGCCGCATAGAGACGCCCCCTTGGACTCAGGAACGGGGCGAGGATCTCCGTATACCAACCGCCGCCCGGCGCGATCTCGATCACTTTCCAATCCGGCTTCAGGCCGAAGAACGCCAGTGTCTCGACGGGGTGTCGGGCGCCATCGCGGGTGCGGTTGGCCGCGCTGCGCTGCGGTCCGTCGATGGCCGCCTGCAATGCAGGAATGGTCGGTCCGGGTGTTTCGCCATGCGCACCTGCAGCGTAGGGCGCCATGACGGTCGCCGCCAGGCCCAGGAGCAGCACGCGGCGTCGGTCGGCGAAGCGATCGGGGGCCGATGGAGAGGGTGAAGTGGTCATTGAAGAGACATGGGAACGGTGTTCGGACCCGTGCACCGCAGATGCACGCGGGGATGTGCTCAAGGCCTTGCTGCGACGATCGCCTCACCGACCTGGATTGCCTTCGGAATCGGCTTGAGCTCAAACAATGTATCCGCAGTCTTCTACTGGGCGAAGCCCCCGGGCCCCGTCATCCCAGCGCGACGGCGTTCACCTCGATCAAGGCCCCGTTGGCCAGCGGCAGCACCGGCACGATGGTGCGCGCGGGCCGGTGGTCGCCGAAGAACGCGGCGAACTCCGCATCGACCTCGCTCCAGTGACCTGGGTCGGTGATGAAGACCTGGAGCGACAGCACCTTGTCGACCGCCGAGCCGGCGGCATGCAGGATGGCCTCCAGGTTCCTCAGCACGAGCCGGGTCTGTTCGGCGACGCCATTCGGGGTGCGCCGATCGACCGCGGTGATGGGCAACTGGCCGGCGACGAACAGCAACCCGTTGGCGCGGGTCGCCTGAGCGTAGTGGCCGCGCGGCGTCGGCGCCTGATCGGTCGCGATGATGTCGATCATGTGCTGGTCGCTCCCGAGATCCTCACCGCGTCCTTCATGCGTGCATGTTCGGCCTGGATGTAGGCCGCAAAGTCCTGCGGCGAAGTGCCGACCACTTCGCCGCCATCGCGCCCGAGCTGGGCCTTGACCTCCGGCAGCGCCAGCATGCGGATGACGGCGGCGTGCAGTTTCTCGACGATGGCCGCAGGCGTCCCGCCAGTGGTGGCGAGCCCCTGCCACGCATAGAAGTCGTAAGGCAGGCCGGACTCGCGGATCGTCGGAACCTCCGGCGCGATGGGCGACCGCGTTTCGCCGGTGGACGCGATCGCCCGAAGCCGTCCGGCCTGCACGAACTGCATGGCCGTGTTGTCGAACATGAACTGGATCTGCCCGCTGATCAGGTCCGTGATGGCCGGACCGCTGCCCCGGTAGGGCACGTGGTTGAGTTGCACGCCGGCGGCGGCGGCGAACATCGCCACCGACAGATGCTGCGGACTGCCTGCACCGCCGGACCCATAGGCCAGGCCACCCGGCCGCGCCTTGGCGAGCGCAATGAGATCCGCGATGGTGCGCACCGGCAGCTCGGGATTCACGACCACCAGAAAGGGACCCCTGGCGATCTGCGTGATGGGTGCGAAGTCCTTCAGCGGGTCGTAGCGCACGGGCTGGAGGTTGGGCACGATCGCATTCGTCGCGATCGTGGCGAGCAGCAGCGTGTAGCCGTCGGGCGCGGACCTGGCCACGTATTCGGCGCCCAGCGCCGAGCCTGCACCGGGCCGGTTCTCGACGATGACCGGCTGGCCGAGGATTTCGGGCAGGTGCTGCGCGATCACCCTGGCGATGAGGTCTGTGGCGCCGCCGGGCGCGTACGGAACGACCCAGCGGATCGGGCGCGAGGGATAGCTCGCAGCCGGTTCGTGGCCCTGGGCGGCTGCGCTCGTCCAGCGGGGCAAGGCGACCGCGCCTGCCGCTGCGGCGAGCATGGCGCGGCGAAGTTCGAAGTGCTTCATGTGTGCTCCGGTGTCGTCAGATCAGGCAGGCATCGGCGCCGCATCCGATGTCGCGGTCGGCCTGGCGCAGCAGGTCGTCGAAGGCCTTCGGCAGATGGACGACACGGCCGATCACCTGGGGGCAGTACGCCTCCATCCAGTAGCTGTTGGTCGGATGTTCCCCACCGGACACCAGGAGCACCAGGTTGTCCGGGCGGCTCGACAGCGGCCAGGGGTCGAGCGCGACGCTGGCTTTCACCTCCGGATCCGGGTTGACCTCGATCCACGCGTCCGACCCCGCCCGGCGCAGGTGCTCGCCCGGAATCTTCGAGTGTTCCCACAGGAACTCCCGCATGGACTGCTTGGTCCAGCCCAGCGACGCCATGGTGCGCGCGACGATCGGCGAGATCATGAGCACGCCCTGCGTACCGTGGCGCCAGCCCGCCAGGCACGACAGGTTGGGCGACCGCATGTAGTCGGCCATCCGATGCATGCCGTGCAGCGCGTCTTCCGCCAGCGTTTCCTTCTTGACGCCGCGGCGCCGGATGTTCGCCACACCCGTGCAGAACACCAGCGAGACCGAATTGGTGCCCTGCGCATAACCATGCCGTTCGGCTCCATGGGTCTGCCACTCCGCCGGCATGCCTTCCTCGTCCTCCGCGAAGACCGCATTCGTGAAGCGCATCGCACCCCAGGTCGCCATGGCGCCGATGCCGGCGATCGCCCCGCCCAGGTTTTGCTGCATCAGCCGGAGCGCCCGGCCGATGCTCGCGCCGGCTGGGCGCTGCGGGTCGGGGCCCAGGCATCCGAAGGTCGAGCTCAGGCGGATCTGTCGCGCCATGGGGCCGTTCACGATGACGACCGGAAAGACGCTGTGCGACTCGGCCTGCAGGTGCTCGCTGTCGGACTCCGGATCGAGGAAGGCCTCGACGGCGGCGACGAGGATCGGCAGGTACTCCGGCCGGCCGCCCGCCATCGCGAGCGCAATGGCGCAGGACTCGACGGTGACGATCGCCCCGCGCGGCATGAACTTGCCGAGCACCAGCGTGCGGGGAAGGTCGGTGCCGCGCAGCAGCAGGTCGACGCGTTCCCGCGTCGCGGGCCACAGCGGCAGGCCGTCGCCCCACAGATTGGTCAGCAGCAGATGGTTGGCCTGGGCCAGCGCCTCCTCGTAGGTCCGACCCTGCGCCTTGAGCATCGGTGCCGCCCCCGTGCCCGATTGCGCCGACAGCGCCTGCCATCGCGTGAGACCGTCGTAGAACTCCTGCTTGCGCGATGCGACCGCGCTCAGGTCGCTGTCGGGCAGGAAGGTGTCGACCGGAAACGGAACCATGGCCGTCTCCGGCGCGAAGCCCAGCCCCGAAACGGCATTCTTGACCACACCGACGAAGTCCTGCCGCGCCAGCAGCACGGTCGGGATGTTCTCGCTCTCGAGCTTCGCCGCCGCGCGGCCGAGCGCCGTCGAGCAGGACCCGCAGGCCGCGTTGCCGATGACGACCGCGTCGACGCCGCTCTCGCGTACCTGACGGATGGTCGACGCCTCGCCGAGTACCGCGTTGCCACGCGGAAAGGTGTCGATCGGCAGGATGTCGATGCCGGGAAAGTCCGCCTCGAAAAGGGCCTTGAGCATCGGCAGCGTGCGGTGTGCCTGCCACTGATCGTTGCTCAGCACGCCGATGCGCTTGCCCGAGAGGGTCGAGAGACGCGGCGCATGGCGCTGGGTGATCTCCAGCGTGCCGGATGGATCAAAGAATTCGATTTCAACCATGGGGTGCTCCTTGCCAATGAACGAGCACGATGGTGAAACGCGAGACGTGATATATCCAATACTATTTCCTTGAACTTCTGATTCG
>CAIQMJ010001277.1 GCA_903872875.1 uncultured Variovorax sp. | reverse complement strand
TTGTCGTGCGTCAGCGCGCTGTCGCGATCGCCCTGCAGGCAACTGGTCGACAGCTTCTCCCGTGCGGTCAGACCTTTGTCGAACCAGGCGACCATCGGCACATGCTTCTGCACTTCGGGCGCCATGTTGTACGGCAGGCCATGCAGGAAGAGGCCGAACTCACCGAGCGATTCGCCGTGATCGCTCATGTACAGCAGGCCGGTGTCGTAATGCGCCGTCTGCGTCTTGAGCCAGTCGATCGTCCGGCCCAGGAACTGGTCGGTCTGCGCGATCGAGTTGTCGTAGGCGTTGATGAGTTCGCCATGGCTGCACTCGGCCAGCACGTTGGTCTTGCACTCGGGCACGAAGCGCTTCGCATCGCGGGCCGAGCGCTTGTAGTAGGCCGGGCCATGGCTGCCCATCTGGTGCATCACCAGCAGCACGCCCTTGCTGCGGCGCTCCGCCGGCAATGCGGCGATGCGCTGGTCGAGGTTCTTCAGCATCACGTCGTCCAGGCACTCGTCGCCATCGCACAGTGCCGACTTCACGGCCGGATCGAGCCCGTCCGACGCGATGACGCTGGGAACGCGCAGGCAGACCCCCTTGCAACCACCCTGGTTCTCGACCCAGAGGACCGCCAGTCCGGCGGCCTGCGCGACGTCGAGCAGGTTCTCGTAGTCGTCCTTGCGGCCCTCGTAGCCCTCCTTGCCCAGGTGCGAGAACATGCAGGGAACGGAGGCGAGCGTGTTGGTGCCGCACGAATGCACGTTGGTCCAGCTGAGTACCTTGCGAGCCGCCAGTTCGGGCGAGGTGTCGCGGCCGTAGCCGTTGAGCGCGAAATGATCCGCACGCGCCGTTTCGCCCACGACCAGCACGAAGAGCGGCGGCCGGGCTTGAGCGGCATAGCTTGCGCCCAGCGCTGCACCTCCAGAGATCGGGATCAGTTTGCCGCTGCGCTTGAACAGCGGCTTGATGAACACCGCACCGGTCGAATAGACGATGGCCAGCGGATTCATCATGTAGCGCAACGTGACGTTGTTGCGCATCAGCGGCGCGAGCTCGCGCGACATGGCGGCGGCGCCGCCGGCCACCACCGCCAGCGCAGCAACCAGCAGCACGACATTGCGCCACAGCTGGCTCCACAGCCGCATCGGCAGGATCCGCACGCGCAGCAGCCACCAGGTGGGCAGCGCCATGACGAGCAGCACGTTGAAGACCATGCGCCAGCCGATCAGGTCGCGCGTCTCGTGCATGTCGGTCTGCATGGCGTTCGCGGCCATCGTCGGGTCCATCACCACGTGATAGGTCAGCATGAAATGCTGCGACACCGCCGCCGCGAGCAGCACCGCAAACCACAGCGGCTTCATCCATCGCGTCCATGCGGTGAGCGTCAGCAGCGCCAGCGTACCGAAGCCGACCAGCACCGCCATTGCGAACACCGACCGCATGTAGACGCTCGGCGCGCCACCCAGGCGGGCCAGGTTGTTCCACAGGGACCAGTTGGCCACCACCAGCAGGTAGAGGCTCAGCATGACGACGGCCATGCGGGCCGTGCGCGGCCGTGCCATCCAGGCATTCAGTTCCGTCAGCCAGTCGGGAGTGGAGACGCCGAAGCGTGACGATACGGTCGAGAGTGAGGCGGCAGGACGGGACGCGGGCCGGGCGATTTCTGGAGGCATCCCGGTACTGTGAAAGGCGGGACTGAAACTTCCCTGAACCGGCCGCTCAGAAACCGTTCAGGTTGGTATCTCAGCGTCCGAACGAAGCGGCTGCGGGCACTGCCGCGGCACGCTGGCGAACCGCCTGGCAGACGAGATCGATGGTGAGCCCGACGGTCCAGCAGATCCACGCCGTCCAGAGCGTATGGCTCATGTAGTGGGCACCACGCCACTGTTGCCCGAGGCCGAGCGCCAGTCCGAGGACACCGGCAACGATCAACCAGTTGCGCGCCACCCCGGGTGCGCGGCGCCTGAACACGAACCACCCGCCCACATAGGCGAATGCGGCAGAAGCATGTCCGGCCGGGAAGCAACGGCCCGGTCCACCGTCGGCGACGCCCCAGGCCCAATGCGACACGTGACGCGCGACGCCGCCGAACTCGGCCAGGTCCCACGGGCAGCTGGTGGTGCTGAGGTTCTTCACCAGAGACACGGCCGTCACCGAGACCAGAACGGTCACCGCAAGCTGGACACGCTCGCCGATGTCGAGCCGCCGCAGAATGCCGGCGGGCCATCGGATTGCGACGAAGAGACCCGCCACCACGAGCCAGCTCAGGAGACGTGGCCCCTCGTGCATCAGCTTCACGAACAACTCACGGTCACGCCAGGGAAAGCCCTGGGGCGTTCCAGCGAGCCGGGCCAAAGGCAGGTCGAGACCCGAAGCGTCCCAGAGCAGCACGAGACACAGGGCAAGGAAAGTCAGCGCGAACAGGCGAGGAGTCGAAGAGCGGGTCATGCGCAACCAGAAACGGGCAACGCAAACCGGCTGCCGGACGATCGAAGGAACTGACGGCGAGCGTAGTGGCGCAGTCTTAACGCAGCCTGAAGGCCTGCGACT
>CAIQMJ010001276.1 GCA_903872875.1 uncultured Variovorax sp. | reverse complement strand
GGATAAGCGGTCAATGTATAAGTCGTGGTGGTGTTCGGGCTGACAATTGCCCAGCTTGAACCCGTCACATCGCCGATCTGATCAATCACCACATCCGTCGCGTTCGAAACCGACCAGGTCAAAACCGTCGACTGGCCGTTGTAAATGGTCGCTGGACTGGCCGAGAAACCTGTCACCAAAACCGGCAGCGTCATCGCGCTGGCGCTCTCCTGAGTCGCCTGCCCCGTCCGACCCGATCCGACCCGACCGCTCATGAACGTCTACGACTCCACCGCCCCCTACCCACGCGACCTGATCGGCTATGGGCGCGACGTGCCGCACGCCCGCTGGCCGAACGGCGCACGCATTGCCGTGCAGTTCGTCCTCAACTACGAGGAAGGCAGCGAGAACAGCGTGCTGCATGGCGACGCGGGCTCCGAACAGTTCCTCTCGGAGATGTTCAACCCGGCAAGCTATCCCGAGCGCCACATCAGCATGGAAGGCATCTACGAGTACGGCTCGCGTGCCGGCGTCTGGCGCCTGCTGCGCGAGTTCGAGAAGCGCGGATTGCCGCTCACCGTCTTCGGCGTGAGCATGGCGCTGGCGCGCCACCCCGAACTCACCGCCGCCTTCAAGGAACTGGGCCACGAGATCGCCTGCCACGGCCTGCGCTGGATCCACTACCAGTCGATCGACGAAGCGACCGAGCGCGAGCACATGCGCCTGGGCATGGAGATCATCGAGCAGCTCACAGGCGAGCGAGCGCTCGGCTGGTACACCGGCCGCGACAGCCCGCGCACGCGGCGCCTCGCGGCCGACTACGGCGGCTTCGAATACGACAGCGACTACTACGGCGACGACCTGCCCTTCTGGATGCAGGTGCAGAAGACCGACGGCAGCGTGGTTCCCCAGCTCATCGTGCCCTACACGCTCGACTGCAACGACATGCGCTTCGCTCTGCCGCAGGGCTACTCGCATGCCGACCCGTTCTTCCAGTACATGAAAGACAGCTTCGACGCGCTGTACGCCGAAGGCGATCCAGCCGGCGACGACCGGCCGAAGATGCTGAGCATCGGCATGCACTGCCGCCTGCTCGGACGGCCTGGGCGCATCGTGGCGCTGCAGCGTTTTCTCGACCACATCGCGCAGCACGAGCACGTGTGGGTCTGCCGCCGCGTCGACATCGCCCGCCACTGGAAGCTGGTTCATCCGTATCCGACACCCGCACCGTCCCCGGCAAAAGGAGCCTGACATGCCGCTCACCATCGACGCGCTCAACGCCGCCATGCCGCAGGAGGCGATCACGCTGCTCGACGGCACCTACGAGCATTCGCCGTGGGTCGCGCAACGCGCACTCGACGCGGCGCCGTTCCGCTCGCTGCAGCACCTGAAGCACGCGATGGCGCGCGCGGTGAACGAGGCGACCGAGGACGAACAGCTCGCGCTGATCCGCGCCCACCCCGAACTCGCGGGCAAGGCCATGGTCAGCCGCACGCTGACCGCCGAATCGACCAACGAGCAGGGCAAGGCCGGCCTGATCGACTGCACGCCGGAAGAGCTCGCGACCATCCAGCAGCTCAATGCGGACTACGGCGCGAAGTTCGGCTTCCCGTTCATCCTCGCGGTGCGCGGGCCGCGCGGCACCGGCCTGCGCAAGCGCGAGATCATCGAGACCTTCCAGCGCCGCCTCGGCAACCACCCGGACTTCGAGCGCGCCGAGTCGCTGCGCAACATCCACCGGATCGCCGAGATCCGCCTGAACGACAAGTTCGGTGCCGCGCCCGTGCTGGGCAACGACGTCTGGGACTGGCACGAACAGCTGTCGGTGCACAGCGACCCGGGCTTCGCCGAGAAGGGCCAGCTCACCGTCACCTACCTGACCGACGCGCACCGCGCCTGCGCCGCGCAGCTCGCCGCACTGATGCGCGAGGTCGGCTTCGACAGCGTCGGCATCGATGCGGTCGGCAACGTGGTCGGCCGCTATGAAGGTGCGACGCCGGATGCACGCGCGCTGATCACCGGCTCGCACTACGACACCGTGCGCAATGGCGGCAAGTACGACGGCCGGCTCGGCATCTTCGTACCGATCGCCTGCGTGCGCGAACTCGCGCGCCAGGGCCGCCGCCTGCCCTTCGCGTTCGAGGTCGTGGGCTTCGCGGAAGAGGAAGGCCAGCGCTACAAGGCGACCTTCCTCGGCTCCGGCGCGCTTACCGGCCACTTCAACCCGGCCTGGCTCGACCAGAAGGACGCCGCCGGCATCACGATGCGCGAGGCGATGCGGCAGGCCGGCCTGAACGAGGCCGACATCCCCGCGATCCGGCGCGACCCGGCGCGCTATCTCGGCTTCGTCGAGGTGCACATCGAGCAGGGCCCGGTGCTCAACGAACTCGACCTGCCGCTGGGCATCGTGACCTCGATCAACGGCAGCGTGCGCTTCGTCTGCGAGGCGATCGGCATGGCGAGCCATGCGGGCACCACGCCGATGGACCGCCGCCGCGATGCGGCCTGCGCCGTCGCCGAGCTGATCCTCTACGCCGAGCAACGTGCTGCGAAGGACGGCGACTCGGTCGCGACGGTCGGCATGCTCGAAGTGCCGAACGGCTCGATCAACGTGGTGCCCGGCCGCTGCAAGTTCAGCATCGACCTGCGCGCGCCGACCGACGCGCAGCGCGATGCGCTGGTGGCCGACGTGACCGCCGCGCTGCACGACATCGTGCGCCGCCGCGGCCTCGGCCTGCAGATGGAAGAAACGATGCGGGCGGCCGCTGCCCCCAGCGCACCGGCCTGGCAGCAGCGCTGGGAACGCGCCGTCGATGCGCTCGGCGTGCCGCTGTTGCGCATGCCCAGCGGCGCCGGCCACGACGCGATGAAGCTGCACGAAATCATGCCGCAGGCGATGCTCTTCGTGCGCGGCATCAACTCGGGCATCAGCCACAACCCGCTCGAATCCAGCACCAACGACGACATCCAGCTCGCTGTGGAAGCCTTCCAGCGACTGCTGGACAACCTCGCGACCGAACAGGCGACCCCGACCCCATGACCGACTACAGCCAACTCGACGCCTGGATCGACGCGCACTTCGACGAAGAAGTCCAGTTCCTGCAGCAACTGGTGCGCGTGCCGACCGACACGCCACCGGGCAACAACGCACCGCACGCGGAGCGCACGGCCGAGCTGCTCGCAGGCTTCGGCCTGGAGGCCGAGAAACACCCGGTGCCCGCGCAGGACGTGAAGGACTACGGCCTCGAATCGATCACCAACCTGATCGTGCGCCGCGTGTACGGCCAGGCCGGCGACGGCGTCACGGTCGCGCTCAACGCGCACGGCGACGTGGTGCCACCCGGCGAAGGCTGGACGCATGACCCGTACGGCGGCGAGATCGTCGACGGCAAGCTCTATGCGCGCGCCGCCGCCGTGAGCAAGAGCGACTTCGCGAGTTTTACCTTCGCACTGCGCGCGCTCGAAGCCGTGGCCAAGCCGACCCGTGGCGCGGTCGAACTGCACTTCACCTACGACGAGGAATTCGGCGGCCTGCTCGGCCCCGGCTGGCTGCTCAGGAACGGGCTGACGAAGCCCGACCTGATGATCGCTGCCGGCTTCAGCTACGAGGTCGTCACCGCGCACAACGGCTGCCTGCAGATGGAAGTGACGGTGCACGGCAAGATGGCGCATGCCGCGATCCCAGCCACCGGCATCGACGCGCTGCAGGGTGCCGTCAAGATTCTGAACGCGCTGTACGCGCAGAACGCGCTCTATCGGCAGGTCACGTCGGCGGTCGAGGGCATCACGCACCCATACCTGAACGTCGGCCGGATCGAAGGCGGCACCAACACCAACGTCGTGCCCGGCAAGGTCAGGTTCAAGCTCGATCGCCGGATGATCCCCGAGGAGAACCCGGCCGAGGTCGAGGCCTCGATCCGCCAGGTCATCGCCGATGCCGCCGCCGAGAGCGAAGGCATCACGGTCGACATCAAGCGCCTGCTGCTGGCCAACTCGATGAAGCCGATGGCCGGCAACAAGCCGCTGGTCGACGCGATCCGGAAGCACGGCGGCGAACTCTTCGGCGAGCCGATCCGCGCGATGGGCACGCCGCTCTACACCGACGTGCGGCTGTACGGCGAAGCGGGCATTCCCGGTGTGATCTACGGCGCCGGCCCACGCACGGTGCTCGAATCGCACGCCAAGCGCAGCGACGAGCGGCTGGTACTGGAAGACCTGCGCCGCGCAACCCAGGTCATCGCGCGCACGCTGGCCGATCTGCTGGCCTGAGGCCGCCGGCGCGGCTCAGGCGGCGGCCCGCGTGCCGAGCAGCACGTCGCGGAAGGCCGCGACCACCGGCGACGGCGAGTTGCCCGGCGCACGCAGCAGTGTCATGGTGCGCGCGAACTGCGGCCGCCCGACCGTGCGCACTTCGAGGCCGTGCCATTGCGCGAGCGGGCGCAGCGCCATCGTGACCACCGCGATGCCGAGCCCCTCGCGCGCCAGGCCCATCATGGTCCAGGGCAAGGCGATCTCGAACGCATAGTCGAGCTGGATGCCGCGCTCAGCCAGCTTCTCGTCCAGCATGCGCCGCACCGGATTGCCCGCCAGGTAGCCGATGACCGGCTCGCGCGCGACCTGAGCCCATTCGAGCGTGCGCCGCGTCGCCAGCGGATGGCCGGGCGGCATCACCGCGATGAATTCGTCGGCATAGAGGGGTGTGGCCGTGAGGTCGAGCCGGGCATCGGTCTGGGTCGCGATGCCCAGGTCGGCGGCGCCGCTGCGCACCAGGGTGTGGACTTCATGTTCGGGCACGTCGTACAGCACCACGCGGACGGCCGGATGGCTTTCGCGGAACGCGCGGATCGCGGGCGGCAGCAGCAGTGCGCACTGCGCGTTCGGCGCGGCGACGGCCACCCGGCCGCGCGAGAACCGCGCGAAGTCGCGCGCGTCGGCCATCAGATGCTCCCAGTCGGCCACCAGCCGATGCGCCGCCGGCAGCAGTGCCGCGCCGGTCTCCGTCAGGCGGCAGGCCCGCGTATGGCGATCGAACAGGCGCACGCCGAGCTGGCGTTCGAGCTTGGCCAGCGACGCGCTGAGCGACGACTGCGACATGCCCAGCCGTTCGGCAGCGCGCGTGAAATGGCCGCTCTCCGCGAGCGTCGCGAAGACCTGCAGTTCGAGCAGTGTCGGTTTCATCGTCGGATCCGATTGATTTATCGAATTGTGCGTCTTTCCTGATCGGGGCCGAAGCCCTAATCTTGCTGCGCTGCGCGTCCGCTTGCACGCGCCCCACGCCCCTGGAGCCGCCATGAGTTCTTCCGATTCGACTTCCGTCCATCCCGTGGACCAGCGCCTTCCCATCGGGAAGCTCGGCGCGCTGGGGCTGCAACATGTGCTGGTGATGTATGCGGGCGCGGTGGCCGTGCCGCTGATCGTCGGCCGCGCACTCAAGCTGAGTCCGGCCGAGGTGGCGCTGCTGATCTCCGCCGACCTGTTCTGCTGCGGCATCGCCACGCTGATCCAGTCGCTCGGCGCCACGCAATGGTTCGGCATCAAGCTGCCGGTGATGATGGGCGTTACCTTCGCGTCGGTCGCGCCGATGGTTGCGATCGCCAACGCCAACCCGGGCGTGGCCGGGGCGCAATTGCTCTTTGGCTCGATCATCGGCGCCGGCGTGATCTCGATCCTGATCGCGCCGATGGTCAGCCGGATGCTGCGCTTCTTTCCGCCGGTGGTGACCGGCACGATCATCGCGGTCATCGGCATCAGCCTGATGCGCGTGGGCATCAACTGGATCTTCGGCAACCCCTTCGGCCCGACCGCGCCGACCATCGTCGACCCGGCCTACACCAAGTGGCTGGCCGACGTGACCTCGCCGGGGAGCGCGATACCACCGGTGCCCAAGGGCTTCGCGATCATGCCGTCGGTGCCCAACCCGCGCTATGCCGACCTGACCGGCTTCGGCGTGGCCGCGCTGGTGCTGGTGTCGATCCTGCTGATCGTGAAGTATGCAAAGGGCTTCGTCGCCAACATATCGGTGCTGCTGGGCATCGCGATCGGTGCGGTCGTCGCCTCGGCCATGGGCATCATGACCTACGAGAAGGTCGGCAAGGCGCCTTGGTTCGACGTGGTGCTGCCCTTCCATTTCGGCATGCCGCAGTTCGACCCGGTGCTGATCCTGACGATGACGCTGATCATGATCGTCGTGATGATCGAGTCGACCGGCATGTTCCTCGCGCTCGGTGAAATGACCGAGCGCAGGATCTCGCAGAAGGACCTCGCCAAGGGCCTGCGCACCGACGGGCTCGGCACGCTGATCGGCGGCATCTTCAACACCTTCCCGTACACCAGCTTCTCGCAGAACGTCGGCCTGGTGGCCGTGACCGGCGTGCGCAGCCGCTTCGTCTGCGTGGCCGGCGGCGTGATCCTGGTCGTGCTCGGCCTGCTGCCGAAGATGGCAGCGCTGGTCGAGTCGCTGCCCACCGTGGTGCTCGGCGGCGCCGGCATCGTGATGTTCGGCATGGTCGCCGCGACCGGCATCCGCATCCTGTCGGGCGTCGACTTCAAGACCAACCGCCACAACCCGATGATCGTCGCGGTGTCGATCGGCATCGGCATGATTCCGCTGATCGCGCCCAACTTCAAGCAGTGGATGCCGCACGCGCTGCACTCGCTGATCGAGTCGGGCATCCTGCTCGCATCGGTCACGGCAGTCCTGCTCAACGTGTTCCTGAACGGCGCGAAAGACGACGAGGCAGCCATCATCGCCGCGGCCAAGCACGCCGAGGCGCACTGAGCCTGCGATGCAGCGGCGACGCCCGCCGCCGCGCGCCTTCGGCCCCGCAGCGCGTCCGCCGACGCGGTGCCACAACCGACCTCGGCTAAAGTCGGCCGAACATGAATTCCCCCCAACTCCAGCGCGGCTTCTTCATCTTCCTGCTGGCGGCCGTCACCGCCGCCTTCTTCTGGATCCTGATGCCGTTCTTCGGCGCGGTGCTGTGGGGTGTGGCACTGGCGATCCTGTTCACGCCGCTCTACAAGCGGCTGCTGAAGAAGATGCACAACCGGCGCAACCTGGCGGCCCTGTCGACGCTCGGCATCTGCCTCGTGATCGTGATCCTGCCGCTG
>CAIQMJ010001275.1 GCA_903872875.1 uncultured Variovorax sp. | reverse complement strand
TGGCCGCCGAGCCCGCGCGCGGCAGCGATGGCCTGCACGTCGCGTGAGTACCAGCGGTCGCCGGCCGGATCGTTCTTGCGCAGGAAGCCGCCGTTCGGCTCGGTGATGCGCAACAGGCCGGTGACCGTGGTGTCGCCTGCTGGCTCGGTTGCGCTGCGGGCCTTGCGTTCGCGCGCCTCGGGCGGGACGAAGCCGCGGTTGACCAGCACCGTGCTGCCGTCGGCCTGCCGCAATGGTGTCAGCACCCAGAAGCCGGGACCGAGGTCGGTGCTGGCCTGGACGAGCGTCTCGCGGTCGTGCAGGAAGGTGCCGGTCAGCCGGACACGCCGGTATTCGTCGTTGGCTGCGCTGACCCGCGGCCACTGTGCGGGGCCGGGCGCCGCTTCCGGCGTCGCGTGAACGCGTTGCTCGACACGCGCGATGAGGTCGAGCTTCCAGGCGCGGCGCTCGACCTGCCAGGTGCCGAGCGCCAGGAAACCCGCAAACAGCAACGCCGCGAGCAGGGCCAGCGTCAGCAGGGCGCCCCTGCCGCGCGGGCCGCGCGTCGCGGCGTCCGTTGCGTTGTCTTGCCTCGAGGCCGTCAAGGCATGTTCTTCATGTCGTGCACCGACATGGGCATCATGTTGTGGTTCAGGTGGAACATGACCCAGAGCGAACCGGCCAGCGTGATGACGACCAGCATGATCGTGAAGATCAGCGCCAGCATCGTCCAGCCGCCTTCGGAGCGGGTGTTCATGTGCAGGAAGTAGATCATGTGGACCACGATCTGCACCGCGGCAAAGCCAAGCACCACCATCGCGGTGACGCTGGGCTTGTCGAAGACCTTGGCCATCACAAGCCAGAAGGGGATCACCGTCAGGATCACGGCGAGCACGAAGCCCGTCATGTAGCCGCTGAAGGTGCTGTGGCTCGCGCCGTCGTCGTGATCGTGGTCGTCATGGCCGTGGCCATGGTCGTCGTGGTGGTTGGCGCTCATCACAGCACTCCCATCAGGTAAACAAAGGTGAAGACACCGATCCAGACCACGTCCAGAAAGTGCCAGAACATCGACAGGCACATCAGGCGGCGGCGGTTGGCAGCGATCAGGCCACCGCGCGCCACCTGGACCATCAGCACGACGAGCCAGATCAGGCCGAAGGTCACGTGCAGGCCGTGCGTGCCGACCAGCGTGAAGAAGGCCGACAGGAACGCGCTGCGCGTCGGGCCCGCGCCCTCATGGATCAGGTGCGCGAATTCATAGAGTTCGAGGCCGATGAAGACGCAGCCGAGCAGCCCGGTGATGGCCAGCCACGCGAGCGTGCCACCGACCTTCTTCTTCTGCATCTCGAGCATCGCGAAGCCGTAGGTGATCGACGACAGCAGCAGCATCGACGTGTTGACGGCGACCAGCGGCAGGTCGAACAGGTCGGCGCCCGACGGGCCGGCCGCATAGCTGCGGCCCACCACCGCGTAGACGGCGAACAGGCAGGCGAAGATGAGGCAGTCGCTCATCAGGTAGAGCCAGAAGCCGAGCAGCGTCCCGTTCTGGGGATGGTGCTCTTCGGGCATGTAGAAGCGCAGGTTGTCCGGCGCGTCCACCGAATCGGTCAGGGTAGTGGCGGTCATGCTTGGCTCGACAGGAGTCGGGTGCGGATGCCTTCGGTGCGGACGACTTCGTCCGC
>CAIQMJ010001274.1 GCA_903872875.1 uncultured Variovorax sp. | reverse complement strand
TTGTTCGGCCCTATCATCGTCGCCGGCGCACGGCTGTCCTTTTGGGCCGGCTGGCGCGGACGCAACCCCTGGCGCTATGCGGGGGGCTTGCTCGGCGGCTGTTGGCTCACCGCGTTGACCGGCGACATCGGCGCCGGACGCTTCGACGGCGCCTGGCTGGTGCAGAACTTCGAGAACCTGAATCCAGCCAACACGCTGTGGAGCAAACAGTACAACCTCTACGCGAACATCGACACGGAGGCCCCGCGCTACCTGGGATTCGAGAAATACTGGGGAGGACACGTCTTCCTCAACGATGTGGAGATGCAATACATCGTTGACAACCTGTTCATCGGCAACCGACTTGCGACGGCCGAACTGCTCACCTCCGACGGCGTGCGCATCGACCTGCGCAACATCCGCTCGCCGATCGTGGTGTTCTGCTCCTATGGCGACAACATCACACCGCCGCCGCAGGCGCTGGGCTGGATCACCGACCTGTATGGCGATGACGAGGATGTGCTGACGCACGACCAAACCATCATCTATGCCACTCACGATAGCGTCGGCCACCTGGGCATCTTCGTCTCCGGCGCGGTCAGTCGCAAGGAACACCACGAGTTCGCCACCAATATTGACTTGATCGACGTACTGCCAGCCGGCATCTACCGCGCAACCATCGCGGGGAACCCGCCAAAAGACGCACCGGTCTCCATCGACAGCTACGAGCTGTCCATTGAACCCGCTGGCATAGACGATGTGCGCGAGATCGTGCAGCCGGACCCCGAGAGCGATCGGCGTTTTGCCACGATGGCGCAAGTGTCGAAGATCAACCTGGGCCTGTACCGTCAGTTCCTGCAACCCTGGGTGCGTGCCGCAGTCACGCCTAAGACGGCGCATTGGCTGCAGACCATGCATCCGTTGCGCGTCTCCTACGAAGGGTGGTCGGATCGCAGCGCATTGGCGCCGCTGGTAACCGGAGCTGCAAAGAAGATTCGCGAGAACCGCGAGCCGGCTGCTGCGGACAACCCCTTTCTGCAGATCCAGGAGATTTGGTCGCAGACCCTTGTGTCCACGCTGGATCGCTGGCGAGACCTGCGCGACGATGCTTGCGAGAAAGCTTTTGAATGGGCCTACAGCTCGCCCGGGGTACAAGCCATCGCTGGACAAGCGACAGATGACAACAAGCCGCCGCGCCCGCACCCAAGTGTTTCACCCGAACACCGCGCTTTCGTGGCGCAGGAGATAGCCGGCCTGCGCGCGTCGGTTGCCGAGGGAGGGGCGATCGAGGCGGGCATTCGAGCCGTGTTCTACATCCACCGCTTCTGCAGCACGATCGATGAGCGGCGCGCCAATCTGATGCTCGAACTGCACCAGCCCGACTGCCGCCGTGGCTTCGACATGGACTCTTTCCGGCAGGTCGTGCGCCGCCAGGCCAGCATCATCCGCCTGGATGGCGAAGCAACGATAGCCGCCTTGCCACAACTTCTGGCGCGCGCCGACCCGGCCCGCATTCGTGAAGTCGCTCGAACATTGGAGCGTCTACGCAGCATTGGGCCGCTCTCGACGGAAGAAGACACGGGCCTGACGCAGATGCTGGATGTCTTCGAGGTTGCGGCGAAAAGTCAAAACGCTGTAATCGCCTCGTCCCCAGCACTGTCACCGACGCCAGAGCATGTGTCGGCGGCACCCGAGAACT
>CAIQMJ010001273.1 GCA_903872875.1 uncultured Variovorax sp. | reverse complement strand
GCCGGCGAGTTCCAGACACTCGCTGCGACCGATGCCGCGTCCGCCACCGGTCACGATGGCGACCCGCCCCTTCAATCGATCTGTTTGCTTCTCGTTCATGACTACCACTCCTTCAATCCAAATTGCCCGCGGCGAGGGTGAAGCGTCCATCGGTCGCCACCCACAGCCCGCGCTCGATGGCGAACACCCTGAACCGGCCGTCATTCCAGATCTCGGTGCGAAGGGAATCGCCGGGGTAGACCGGTGCCGAGAACTTCATCTCGACAGCTCTTAGGCGCGAAGCCTCGTAGTCGCACGTCGCGCGCAAGATCGCGTGACAAGCCACGCCGAAGGTGCACATCCCGTGCAGGATCGGCCGTTCGAATCCGGCCGCCCTGGCCACCGCCGGATCCCAGTGCAAGGGGTTGCTGTCGCCGTTCAGGCGATAGAGCAGCGCCTGCTCCGGTCGGGTGTTTGATTCGACCACGTGGGCCGGCGCGCCATCAAAGGCGACGACCGGTTCCGACTCGCGCGCGATCACCGGACCGAAGCCATCGTTTCCGCGCAGCACATGGGTCTGGCTCACCCGCGCGACTTCGAGCCCCGAGGCGGCGTCGACAATGCTGCGTTCCGAGTGCATGACCGAACCCTTGCCCGCGCCCCGATCCGACAGCTTCGTCACGCGCGTCCTGCCGATCAGCTCCGACCGCCACGGGATCGGCGCAAACCATTCCACACGCTGGCCCCGATGAAGGATTCTCTTGGCATCGGTGCCGGTCCAGGCTTCGCCGAGCCAGAACCCCGGGTATGCCACCACCAACGGGAAGGACGGCACGCAAGGCATCGTGTCCGCAGCGACCACGAACTGGAGCGCACCTGGATCCAGTGGATCCTGACCCAATCCGATAGAGAGCGCGTACAGGGCGGCCATTTCCGGCGAAACCGACTGCCGGATCTCTGGTAGCGAAGCCCGGCGCAGACGCTCGGGGTCGAACTTCAAGCCCCCCATCGCTTCGACGGCATCAGTCGCCAAAAAGATCTCCCGCGTTGAACGATTCGATCGCGCCCTTGAGACCCTTCTCGCGAATCGCAGCGGAGACTTCCCTGCACTCCTTGGAATGGTGCAGCAAGGCATCGGTCTCGGCGCCAAGAAGTGCCGCGTGCGTGAAACCCATGGTCTCCCAGACCCTGTTGATCGACATCTTCTTCATGCGCAGGATCCGAGCCGGTACGCGAGCGATCTGCGTGGCGAGCTGGCGCACATTTTCCTCCAGCCCGGCCGCCGGCACCGCGTAGTTCGCCCAGCCCCATTCCGCGGCAGTCTCCCCGGAGATGCGGCTGTTGGGAACGAAGGACATCTGCTTCGCACGCTTCGGGCCGATCAACGGTGTCCACAGCGGCGTGATGAAGCCTCCACCTGCGGGTAGTGCCGGCAGCCCGATGACTGCGTCCTCGGCGACCACGGTGATGTCGCAGAAAACGCAAAGCTGGGTGGCGCCCGCGAGGCAGTAGCCGTGAACGGCCGCGATCACCGGCTTCGGATACGACCAGATCCGCATCATCGACTTGAGGTTGGTGTGCAGCGTCTCGTAGTCGTCGACGATGTCCGTTTCCTCGGACGAGTATCCCTGCTTGCCCAAGTCATACCCCGACGAGAAGGCGCGCCCTTCTCCGCGAATCACCAGTACGCGCACACGGTCGTCCTTCTCCATCAAGTCGAGCGCCTGCTCAAGCTCGCGCAACATGGCAGCATTGATCGCATTGAGCGTCTCCGGCCGGGACAAGGTCAGCCAGCAGATGCCCTCCTCCTGGATCAGGCTCAGCGTCTCAAAGCTCGGTCCGTTCGATTCACTCATGGATTGCCTCCCATTGCGGCATCGGGTGCCCGGATGCCTACTTGATGAACAGCGCGTTGGCGGGCGAACCTACCCCACCGGGAAGATGCAGCGGTGCGCTCATGAAGAGGCCGGTGTAGTGAGCATCTTCGGCGCAATGCCGGGCCAGGGCCGCCAGGTCGAAGAACTCGCCGAGGGCGAATCCCAGCAGCGGGATCAGGCGCCGATGCAGCAGGCCGACGGAGGGATCGCCGGGCATGACCTCCACCGCCGGATTGTCTGCGGCGATCGCCGCCACGCCGCTGTCCCACAGGAACTCGGCCATTTCCTCGCTGCCTTCGAGACCCGGGCTGGCTGCCAGCGGCTCGCCCGTGTGCAGTTCAGGCTGGCCCGCGAGGTACGCATCCACGAAGCCGGTACGCAGGAGCAGGATGTCCCCGGATGCCAGCTCGACCTTGGCATCGGCCAGGACTTCGCGCAGCAGCGGAACTGTGATGGTGAAGTCCTCATGGGCGGCGATTCGCTGGCCCCTTCTCTCGCAGAAGCCGTAGACATCGGCAAGCACGCCGCGCCCGACTATGCCGTGTCGCGCCCAGTGGTCGATGCCCAGCTCGCGGCCGTGCGGCCCCGCTTCGGCATCCTGACGACCGCCATAGAAGCCGAACTCGCGCGCCTTGATGTGCCTGAGAGAATCCCACTGTGTGGACCCTTGCAGATAGAAGCCGTCCAGGTAGTCATCCTGGGTGTTGCGATCCGGGCAGAACACGTGATGACTGAACTTCTTTCGCCCGGCCCAGCTCAGGTCGGGCTGGTTCAGCGGCAGGCAGAGGTTGAAAACCTCGCCCGTGCGCACGGTCGAGAGCGCGGCCAGGGTCGCTGCCGGCGTCATGAGATTGACGCGGCCGAGCTGATCCTCGCGGCCATGGACATCCCACGCATGCCGGGCCCGCAGGGCCGGGATCAGCGGCAGCTCCGCGTACTTGGGTATCGTGGTCATTCAGACTTTCTCCAGGATGGTGACGACGCATGCGGCTTCTTCGAGACCGTAGAAGCCGCCTCCGTTTTCCGCCAGGCCAAGCCGGGCGTGCTCGACTTGGCGAGCGCCTGCCTCGCCACGCAGTTGCGTCACGAGTTCGAAGAGCTGTATCGCTCCCGTGGCACCGATCGGATGGCCTTTCGAGAGCAATCCGCCGGAGACGTTGATCGGCAAGCGGCCGCCGAGACGCGTCTGCCCGCTTTCCGCCAACGCGCCGCCCTGCCCGTATTCGCAGAAGCCGCAGTTCTCCGTATGCAGGATCTCGGCGATGGCGGAGGCGTCGTGCAACTCGGCCAACGAGATCGCATCGGGTTCTACGCCGGCGACCTCGTAGGCCTTGAGTGCGGCCGTACGCGTCAGGTGCTTGTCCACTTCATCCACGGATCGCTGGCTTCCGCTGGCCGAGGCGATACCGCGTATGCGTACCGCGCGTCCCTCCTGCCCGGCAAGCGGCCTGGAGGAAAGGATGAGCGCGCCCGCGCCATCCGTCATCGGCGCGCACATCGACCGGGTGATGGGCCAGACGATCATCTTGTCGGCCAGCACTTCTTCGACTGTCATCGGCGTCCGATATTGGGCGAACGGGTTGAACTGCGAATGCGTGTGGTTCTTCGCCGCCACTGCGGCGATCTGACGGGCGGTCGTTCCGAATCGCTGCATGTGAAAGCGGGCCTGCGCGGCGTAGATATCCATGAACACCGAGCGCGACGCTTCCCCTTCCGGCAGCCCGCTAAGGTCGATGCCCTTCCCCGCCTCGAGCAAAGCCGCCAGATGCTCGTCGGCGAGATCACGGTCCCAGCTTCCCTTGAACGCGGCAAACATCTCCGCCCGTTTTTCCGGATAGTTCATCTTCTCGGCACCCACGACCAACGCGGTTTCGTAAAGCCCGGCCTTCACTGCCGCGTAGGCCTGCAGGACGCCGGAACTGGAGCTGGCGCAGGCGTTGTCCGTATTGAAGATCGGGATGCGCTCGAAGCCGTAGGCACGCAGGGAACATTGACCGCGAATCCCATGCTGGCCTTCCAATGCCCCCTGGCGCGTGTTGCAGAACCATGCGGCCTCGATCTTCGAACGGTCGATACCCGCGTCCGCAAGTGCTGCGTCCACGCTCCATGCGGTCAACTGCTTGACCGATTTGTCCAGATGTTTTCCCAGCGGCGTCATACCGGCACCGACTACGTATACGTCACTCAAAGCATTGCTCCTGCTGATTTCGAGAGGGTTAGCGTGCGGGCCGAGAGACGTAGGTCTTGTCAGCGCCGTCCCAGGTCTGCTGCGTCGTGCCTCGTTCGCTCAAGAGATTGCGCTGGACTTTTTCCGTGGCGGTCTTGGGCAGTGCGGAGACGATCTCGACATAGCGCGGCACCGCATAGCGGGCCAACCGTGATTCACCATAGGCGAGCACTTCCGCCGGATCGCACCGCATCCCGGCCTTGGGTACGACGGCGAGCATGATCTCCTCTTCGACAGCGGAGGCGCGATCGGCCGTGACGCCGAAGGCCGCGACTTCCTCCACGGCGGGATGATCGCGAAAGGCGGCCTCGATCTCCCAGATAGAGATGTTCTCGCCCTTGCGCCTGATCATCTCTTTCTTGCGGCCGCGGAAGTAGAACCAGCCTTGCGCGTCGACCTCGCCTAGATCGCCGGTATGAAACCAGCCGTCGCGATAGGCGCGTTCCGTTTCCTCCGGCATGTTCTTGTAGGTGGTCGCCCGGCCGTGGGGCGTGCGGATCACGATCTCGCCGACCGTGCCGGTCGTGCAGTCCTGGTCGTCTTCGTCGACCACCCGGAACTCCATCCCGTGCTCTGGTCGGCCCACGGAGCCGACCGGGCCATCGCGATTGATCATGAAGCCCACCGAGTCGGACAGCGAGTAGCACTCGACCACCCGTACGCCGAAGCGCTCCTGGAACGCTTCCCAATAGACAGCCGGGCAGCCGAAGGACAGGGCCGCGCGCACCGGGTTGCGGGCATCCTCCGGCGAGGCCGGCTGGTTCAAGAGGATCGGGACGATGGAGCCGAGCAGATTGATCTGCCGGACGTCATGGCGCCGGCAGTCTTCCCAGAAGCGGGAGGCGCTGAACTTCTCGGCCAGAAGCAGCTTGGCGTCGAGGTACATCGAGCCGAGCACGGAAAGATAGAGCCCGTTGCCGTGAAAGAGCGGCAGGCAGCAGTACATCGTCTCGCCCGGCTTCAGGTCGCAGGCGGCAGCCAGGTCTTCGTAGAAGAAGCGGTCTTCCTCGATGACGATGCCCTTGGGCCTGCCGGTCGTCCCCGATGTGTAGATGATGCTGACTGGGGCTATCGCCTGCGCCGGTCCGACCGGTGGATCCTCGTCGCGCGCCTTCATGACGTCGCCGTAGCAGGCGTCGCAGCCAGGCGCGGTCGTGCCGCCGAAATTGATGCAGCGAACCAGCGACTTGCAGCTTTGCTTCAACGGCAGGATCACCTCGCAGAGGTCCGGGTCGAGGACGATCGTGCTCACCTGCGCGTCGTCGACGATGTGTTCGAGCGCCTTCCCGCGCTGCATGCTGTTGAGCGGTACCACCCGGGCGCCGATCAGCTGCAGGCCGAAATAGATCCAGATGAAGTCCGGCTTGTTCGCGGCCATCAGCGCCACATGGTCACCCGGGGCCACTCCCGCGGCCAGCAGACCGTTCGCGGCCCTGCGCGCCATGGAGAGTGCGTCTCTCCAACTGAAGGTTTCATCCTTGAAGGTCAGCCAGGCTGCGTCGGGCGCGTCGGCGAGGCGTCGTCGCAGCAGACGTTCGACATAGCCTTGCCGACGTACGGCGGTCGTTGCCGGAGATTTGATATCCATGGTGTTCAGATCGGTGAACGCGGGTTGAAGCGCGGCGGCCGCTTCTCCAGGTGGGAGGCCATGCCCTCATGCAGGTCAGGGCCCATGAAGCTCAGCTGCTCGAGCGCCAGCGACGATTCGAAGATCGGCCATGCCTGTTTGAGCCAGCCGTTCATCGCCATCTTGGTGAAGCGGATGCCGGTCTGGGCCCCGTTCGCCAACTCCGCAGCAACTTCGATGGCGGTGCTTTCCAATTCCTCCGCGTCAACGGCCATCGACACCAGACCGATCCGCTCAGCCTCGGCCCCGGTCAAGGGCCGACAGGTGAGCAGATAGAACTTGGCTTTCGCCATGCCGCAGAGGATCGGCCAGATGAGCGCCGCGTGGTCGCCGGCTGCCACGCCGAGGCGGGTGTGCGCGTCCACCAGCTTGGCGGTCTTGCTGGCAATGGAGATGTCGGCCAGTAGCGCCACCGCGAGCCCGCCTCCCGCGGCGGGGCCATTGATGGCCGAGATGATCGGCTTGTTGCAATCCATCATGTTGGCCACGATGTTGCGCGCGTCCTTCATCATGTCGAGCATGACGTTGTAGTCGGCTGCTGCCTTGCCGTCGGCGTCGAAATCGCCGCCAGCCGAGAAATAGGCACCATCGCCGGTGACGATCGCCACGCTGATGTCCGGGTCCCGGTCCACCAGGCGCCAGATGTCGGCAATGTCCTTGTGAAGCTGGTAGTCCATCGCGTTGACCTTGCCGCGCGACAGCTTGATCCGAAGCACTCGCGGCGCCGGATAGTCCAGCTGCAGACTTTCGTATTTCGGGTATTCCATTTCTAAGATCCTTCTTTAACTGTTTTGCAGGCGTTACGCCATCGCTCGCGATGCGAGAAGATCTTGCGTCTCACCCGCGTTGACTACACGGCCGATCTCAAGCAGATAGCCGCGGTTCGCGAAATCCAGCAGCCACACGGGATGCTGCTCGACCACCAGGATCGTGTTTCCCATCGAGGACAGGGTCTTGAGCGTTGCGAACAGCTCGTGTGCCACCTTGGGCGCCAAACCCGCCGAGGGCTCGTCGAGCAGCAGGAGTTCGGGGCTCGATGCGAAGGCCACGGCCAGCGCCAGCCCCTGCCGCTGTCCTCCGCTCAGCAGCGCCGCCTTGCGATCGAGAAAGGGCGCGATGATGGGAAAGAGGTCGAGCACCTCCTTCAGCGCCCTCGGCGCCCTGCCGCGCAGCCGGCCCAGCCTGGCCCCGAGTTCGAGGTTCTCCCGCACGGTCATCGAGCCAGGCAGCTTGGCCCCTTCGCGCACGATCGAGATGCCGCGCTGCGCCCGGACGTGCGCGGGGAGCGACTGGAACGGCTGTCCGTCGAACAGGACATCGCCGGCGACGCGCGACTGCAGACCGGCGATCGCACGCAGCAAAGTCGTCTTGCCGGCGCCATTGCGACCCAGGATGCCGACGACTTCGCCCTCGCGAACGCCAACTTCCACGTCCCAGAGTGCCTGTGCTGCGCCATACCATGCCGACACGCCACGAAGTTCCAGTTTCATCAGGCCTCCACCGCCATAGATTCCGTACGAGTCAGCATCTGGCCGTAGTTGAGGTATTCCGTCAGCGCCGGTGGAAGCTCCTGCGAGACTGGCGCATGCGAGAGCACCTGTCCGGACTGCATCAGCAAGATCTCATCGCAAAACTGCATGACGAACGGCACATCGTGTTCGATGACGAGGATCGTCATGCCCTCGTTCTTCAAGCGCACGAGCAGGTGTCCGAGTTCCTGGCGTTCCTCCCGATTGAGGCCGGCGGCCGGTTCATCGAGCAGCAGCAGCGTCGGCCGGGCCGCCATCGCGCGTGCGATCTCGACCAGGCGCTTGGCACCGAGCGAAAGCGTGTCGGCTCTGGCTTCCAGGCAAGCCGCAGGCAGGCCGACGTCGCGGAAGGCCGCCAGCGCCGCCTCGCGCCGCTGATGTTCATGGCGCCGCAGAGCGGGCGTGCGCAGCAGTGAACCCGCAAGCCAACTTTTTTCGCGACCCACGAGTCCGGCCTCGATGTTCTCCCGCACGGTGATGTCGCCCACCAGTTGCGGCACCTGGAAAGTCCGACCGACTCCGATCTGCGCACGCGCACTGGCAGGCAGGCCGATCGCTGCCGTCCCGTTGACGTCCAGACGGCCTTCGTCGATCGAGATGAATCCGGACAAAGCGTTGAGGAAGGTCGATTTGCCGCAGCCGTTCGGTCCGACCAATCCGCAGAGCCTGCCCGCGTCGAGCGTGAACGACATTCCGCTGAGTGCCGTCAGACCGTCGAAGCTCTTGCGCAAGCCCGATGCGAGGATCGCGGGCCCGGAGCCGGCACGGGCCGACGGCGGTGTCGGCACGGCGGCGGTGACCGGCCGGGCGCCAGCCGCCGGCGCGGCCGCGCCGGTCCGACGCCCTGCTCTGGCCTCGATGGCGGGAATGATCCCGTTGGTGAAGACGAGCGACGAAACGAGCAGACCGACGGCGAGTCCGATGGCGTTGTACTCGCTGAACGGTCCGACGAAGAGGCTCAGGATCACCAGTGGAACCGTGCCGACGATGGGACCCCAGATGGTTCCGCCGCCGCCGAGCACCACCCCCGTGAGCAGGAACAAGGTCAGGCCGATGCCGAAGGACTGATAGTCCACGAAAAGATTGGTATAGGCCAGGAGTACGCCCGCCACTGCCGGAGGCACCGAAGACAGCACATAGACGACGAGTCGCACCCGCGTCAGGTCCATGCCGACCGCTTCGGCTGCGCGCGGCGCGTCGCGCAGCAGCCTCATGCGGTGGCCCCAGCCGGACCTTGCGAGATTCGCCGCACCTAACCAGCAGATCGCGAACACGAACACGGTCAGCTCATAGAGGCCCGCAGCGCCGAATCCATGGCCGAGGATGGAGAACTCCGAGAGCCCGGTCAGCCCGTACTCGCCTCCCGTCTGCTTCTCCGCCAGGCGCAACACGCCCGGGAGCACCATCACCGAAAAAAGAGTGATCAATGCCAGATACCAGCCGCGAACCCGCAACCCTGGAACCACCATCAGGACCCCGACGCCCGTGCCGACGAAGATGCCGAAGACGGCGGCGCCCAGGCTTGGGAGCCCGGCGATCGCCGACAGGCCCGCCGCGTACGCCGCGACCCCCATGATGGTGGCCGTGCCGATGGCCATTTCGCCGGAGTAGCCGAGCGCGATGTTCAGGCCGATCGCTGCGGTCACGTACAGCACGCCGACGCCGTACTGCCCGAGGCCTGCGCTGCCGCCCAGCAGCAGTGGGGCCAGCGCGAGGATCGCGACCAGGGCGACACCGACGGCGCCGCTGAAAGCCGATCCGCGCGCAGCAAATCCGAGTCGTCTGCGAGCATCAGACATCGCGCGCTCCGGCGGCACCGAACAGTCCGCGTACGCCCCACAGGCCGGCCGGCCTGAACATTAGGACGGCGACCACCGCGAGCCAGACGATCGGCACCGTCAGGTCCGGCTGAGCGGCCGCCTGCACCAGACCCGCCAGCAGGCCGACGATCAGGCCGCCGACGAGTGTGCCCACGAAGCTGCCGAATCCTCCGATCGCCATGCCGGCGAAACCGAAGAAGGCCATCTCCTGAGCCGAATAGGCAGAAGCGCCGATCACTGGAGCGGCAAGG
>CAIQMJ010001272.1 GCA_903872875.1 uncultured Variovorax sp. | reverse complement strand
CGCGTCGGGTAGCCGGTTCCCGGCGCCAGGTAGAGCATGTCGCCCTGTCCGAGCAGCGCTTCGGCGCCCATCTGGTCGAGGATGGTGCGCGAATCGATTTTCGACGACACCTGGAAGGACATGCGCGTCGGAATGTTGGCCTTGATCAGGCCGGTGATCACGTCCACGCTGGGCCGCTGGGTCGCAAGGATCAGGTGAATGCCTGCGGCCCGCGCCTTCTGCGCCAGGCGGGCGATCAGTTCTTCGATCTTCTTGCCGACCACCATCATCAGGTCGGCAAGCTCGTCGATGACGACCACGATGTGCGGTTCACGGCGCAGCGGCTCCGGGTCGTCCGGCGTGAGGCTGAACGGGTTGTAGATGAACTCCTCGCGCGCCTTTGCCTCGTCGATCTTGGTGTTGTAGCCGGCCAGGTTGCGCACGCCCAGCTTGCTCATGAGCTTGTAGCGGCGCTCCATCTCGGCCACGCACCAGTTCAGGCCGTGCGCGGCTTGCCGCATGTCGGTGACGACCGGTGCCAGCAGATGCGGAATGCCTTCGTAGACCGACATCTCGAGCATCTTGGGGTCGATCATCAGCAAACGCACATCGCGCGCTTCGGCTTTGTACAGCAGGCTCAGGATCATCGCGTTGATGCCGACCGACTTCCCCGAGCCGGTGGTGCCCGCCACCAGAACGTGCGGCATCTTGGCCAGGTCCGCAACCACCGGGTTGCCGATGATGTCCTTGCCAAGGCCCATCGTCAGCATCGACTTGCCTTCGTGATAGATCTGCGAGCCGAGGATCTCGCTCAGCTTGATGGACTGGCGCTTGGCGTTCGGCAGTTCCAGCGCCATGTAGTTCTTGCCCGGGATCGTTTCGACCACGCGGATCGACACGAGGGACAGCGACCGCGCCAGATCCTTGGCAAGGCCGAGGATCTGCGACCCCTTGACCCCGGTGGCCGGCTCGATCTCGTAACGCGTGATGACCGGGCCCGGCGAGGCCAGCACCACGCGGACTTCGACGCCGAAGTCCTTGAGCTTCTTCTCGATCATCCGCGAGGTCATCTCCAGCGTATCGCTGGACACCGTTTCCTGCCGCACCTGCGCCGCATCGAGCAGGTCGACTTGCGGCAGCTTGCTGTCGGGAAGTTCGCGAAACAGCGGCTTCTGACGCTCCTTGACGACGCGATCGCTCGCGGGAAGCTCGGTCAACGCGGGCTCGATCTGGACGGGTGGCGCCAGCGGGCGACGTTTCGGACGCGGTGCGGCAGGCGGCGCTTCGCCTTCGAGTACCGGCTCGGTCGGCTCATCGGGGACGCGATCACCGGCGGCCAGTTCTTCACGCTCTCGGGCAGCCTGCCGGCCCATCGCGAGATCCTGCGCGATCTCGCGCTTCTCGCGCCGCGTCTCGAACAACGAGTACACGCGCGCGCCGATCGTCTCGGCAATCTGACTCCACGAGAAACGGAAAACCAGCGCAGAGCCAACCACGCCAGCAGCGATCGCAATCAATGCGGAACCTGTGAATCCGGTCCACTTCACGCTGGGCGGCCCGACGAGATAGCCCAGCACGCCTCCGCCATGTCCTGGCAGACGGAACTCGAGCCGATAGAGGCGCGACCATTCGAGCACTGCGCTTGCGCAAAGGAGCAGCAACAACCCCAGCCAGAAGGCCAGCCGGCTGCGATTGAAGCGGCCCCTCGGTGTCATGTCTGCGTTGGCTCCCGCCTCTCCGCCACGCAGCCAGCCGGCCAACGACGACAGCCAGACCCGCATGCCGGCCGCCAGACACCACCAGATCGAGTAGCCAGCCAGGAAATAGCTGCCATCGGCGACCCAGGCCCCGATGCGACCGCCCCAGTTCTTGACTTCGCCGCCGGACCCGGAGGTCGACCAGGCCGAATCGGACGGCGTGAAGCTCAACATTGCAAGCAGCCAGAAGACCAAGACGGCGAAACCGACGATCAGCGAGATCTCCTGCGCGAAGCGCATCGCCCGCAATCGAACGGGTGGTGTGGCAGTTGAGGAATGGAGTGTGTTCAGTGAATAGGTCATGAAAAGCGCTGCACCTGCCCGCGGTCAGGCTGCGGGGGCAAACGAAGACTACAACGGAAATGCCGACGGCCCAACGGCACCTGCAAAGCAGCCGCCAGCATGGCCGCCTGTGCGATCCCGTTCAGGTGAGTGAAGAAAGCCGGTCCTTGACCAGCATGGAGCCGTCAGGCAGCGTCTGAACGAAACCGCGCTCCTCCAGATCCTTCATCACGCGACTCACCATCTCACGAGAGGCACCGACCATTTTTGCCAAGTCCTGGCGTGAGATCCGATCACGGATTTTCAGGTCACCAGTGCCGTCATCGACCGCAAATTCAATCAGCGAGCGCGCCACGCGTCCGTAGACATCCATCAGTGCGAGCGATTCGATCTTCCGGTCAGCGTTGCGCAGCCGCTGGACCAGTCCACGCATGATGTTGTGCGCCATCGATGAGTTTTCGGGCAAGCAACGTGAAAAGGCATCGCGGTCAAGCACCAGAGCGTCGGTCTGGACCTCTGTGCGCACCGTCGCCGAGTGAGGTTCGTCATCGATGAGGCTCATTTCGCCGACATAGTCACCAGGATGCAATGTCGCCAGGATGACCTCGCGGCCCCTGCTGTCCGAACTCACCACGCGCGCACGCCCGGTGAGAATGATGTAGAGCGCATCTGATTTCTTGCCTTGTTCCACCACGTTCTCGGCACGCTTGAACCGCCGCTTGACGATGGCGTCGGCGATGTGAGCCGACTGTGTCGGCGTCAGCGCCGAAAACAACGGCACGCGGCGCAGCAATTCGAGGTTGGACAGCATCGACATTCATCATTCCCTGATGCGCACTTGGCTCTTGTCCACATTCATGGATAAATACAATCGCGCGTATTGAAAACACTCTCGGGCCGGCCTGCGCCGGTCGGGTGATACTCCCTAACAATCACCCTCAAAATGTACACGCTGAACACGTGTCAATCCCAGGCTACTTACCATGTCTTCTACACAACACGCCAAGGTTCTGATACTTGGGTCCGGCCCCGCTGGCTATACCGCAGCCATCTATGCAGCCCGAGCCAATCTGCAACCGCTGTTGATCACCGGTATCGCTCAGGGCGGTCAGCTCATGACGACCACCGAAGTCGACAATTGGCCAGCTGATATCCATGGCGTTCAGGGCCCTGAATTGATGCAGCGCTTCATGGAGCACGCCGAGCGCTTCAAGACACAAATCGTGTTCGACCACATCAACAAGGTCGACTTCAGTCGACGCCCCTTTACGCTCACCGGCGACAGCGGCACCTACACCTGCGACGCGTTGGTGATCGCCACCGGCGCCTCTGCCAAGTATCTGGGTCTGGAATCGGAGCAGAACTTCATGGGCCGCGGCGTTTCGGGCTGCGCGACATGCGACGGCTTTTTCTATCGGGAGCAGGAGGTATGCGTGATCGGCGGCGGCAACACGGCAGTCGAAGAGGCGCTGTATCTCTCGAACATCGCAAGCAAGGTCACATTGGTCCATCGCCGCGACAAGTTCAAGGCGGAGCCAATCCTCGTGGACAAACTGTACGAGAAGGCTGCCGAAGGCAAGATCGAGCTCAAGGTGCACAACACGCTTGACGAGGTACTCGGCGACAACACCGGCGTCACCGGTATCCGATTGCGCAATACGTTGACGGGTGAGACGGAACAGATCGACTTGAAGGGCTGCTTCATTGCAATCGGCCACCATCCGAATACGGACATCTTTCAAGGCCAGTTGGAGATGAAGGACGGTTACATCGTCACCCGCTCCGGCTTGCAAGGCTTCGCAACGATGACCAGCGTACCGGGTGTGTTTGCCGCCGGCGACGTGCAAGACCACATCTATCGCCAAGCCATCACGAGCGCCGGCACCGGCTGCATGGCTGCACTTGATGCGCAACGCTTCCTGGAGCAGGACGGGACGTTGTAATCTTCAAGACTCTGGCGTTTCTGCTGTCTGTCGCTCCCGCGCCGGGGTTATCCGGCTTGGCCTGCGTCAGCTCTGGGCGGGTTGCAGGCGCGCCACCCGAAAGGCTATAATCCAAGGCTTTGCCGAAACAAGTGCTCTTGTCGAGCGCCCGGCATCCGGGGTACCGCCACCCGTTTCTGGCGAGGTCAAGCTGCAAACCACCCCGCAAGGCCCCTTCGAGGGTTGCGCGTGCGAGGTGCCAGCTGTTCAAGAAAGAGTGTCCAACATGGCACGCGTATGTGAAGTCACGGGCAAGGGCCCGATGGTTGGGAACAATGTTTCCCACGCAAACAACAAAACCAAGCGCCGGTTCCTGCCGAACCTGCAATACCGTCGTTTCTGGGTCGAGACTGAAAACCGCTGGGTTCGCCTGCGTGTTTCGAGCGCAGCACTGCGCTTGATCGACAAGAACGGCATTGATGCCGTGCTCGCAGACCTGCGTGCACGCGGCCAAGCTTAAGGAGCTGAATCATGGCAACAAGCAAAGGCGGACGCGAAAAGATCAAGCTGGAATCCACCGCGGGTACCGGCCATTTCTACACGACCAGCAAGAACAAGAAGACGACGCCCGAAAAACTGTCGATCATGAAGTTCGACCCGAAGGCGCGCAAGCACGTCGAATACAAGGAAATCAAGCTGAAGTAATTTCAGTTTACCCTTACAAAACCCGCTGTGATCCAGCGGGTTTTTTGTTCCTCAGTCCGTCCTCTATGCAATCGGCAAGAAAAAACCGGCACAAGGCCGGTTTTTTTCAAAAAGCGAGCAATCCCGCCTAAATCGATGAATCACGGTTGATCATGCACGCGCAGCGCGAAGCCGCGTCGAAAAATCACGCAACCCGGCAATGCCGCTCGCTTCTGCACGGTGACACCAAGCCGCCAACTCCGACGCAAGCTGCTCGCGGGAATGCGATGTATTGAGCCAAAGCTGCCGAAGCTCTTCGCGCATCGTCACCATCTTGTCGAGCACAGGATGCGCCTCGCGCGCCTGAACGAGTTGCGTGCGCGCCGACGCCGGCACCTTGTCGGCGTCACGATGCAACCAGCGCTTGGCAGCACGCAATACAGAGAGGTCGGAACCCTTGGCCTTCAGTACCGCAAGCTCACTCTTTGTGACACGACGCATCTCACGGGCGTAGCCAGCCATTACTTCATAACGGTTCGCGATCAAGGCTTCGAGAGTCTTCTCGTCCGCCACGGGCTTGATGTCGCCAGTAAGCATCCTCGGCGGCAACTTCTTGACTTTGGCCCAACCAATCTTCTGCATCAGGTTGATATAGACCCAGCCGATGTCGAACTCATATTTCTTGACCGAGAATTTGGCCGACGTCGGATAGG
>CAIQMJ010001271.1 GCA_903872875.1 uncultured Variovorax sp. | reverse complement strand
GCGGCGTCTGGGCGCACCGCGACATGCTGCTGGCCGGCTTCGTCGGCACGATGAAGATCGCGGCGGTCGCCATCGCGGTGGGCGTCGTGGTCGGCATCGTGCTCGCGGCACTGCGGCTGTCGGGCAAGCGCTGGCTGGCGCTGCCCGCGCTTTGGTTCATCGAGTTCTATCGGAACACGCCGCCACTGGTGCACTTCTTCTGGGCCTTCTATGCGCTGCCGGTGCTCATCGGCGTGAGCCTCGACCCCTACGTGGCGGCCGTCATCGCGCTGTCGACCCAGTCGGGTGCCTTCTTCGCGGAGGTGTTCCGCGGCGGTGTGGTGTCGGTCGAGCGCGGCCAGTGGGAAGGCGCGCGTGCCATCGGCATGCAGCCCCACCAGGCGCTGCGCCGCGTGGTGCTGCCGCAGGCCATGGCGCGCATGGTGCCGCCCTTCATCGAGCGCGCGTTCGAACTCATCAAGACCACCGCGCTGGCGTCGACGCTGGCTTATTCCGACCTGCTCTACCAGGCGATGCAGGTCAACTCCATCACCTTCCGGCCGCTCGAGGTCTACACGGTGATCGCGGGCATCTTCTTCTTCACGCTGCTGGTGCTGAGCATCGGCGCACGCGCCCTCGAACATCGGCTGGGCGTGTCGACCCGCCCGCAGCAGGGAGCCTGACGCGCCATGGATTTCACCTGGGACTTCTCGGCGGTGCTGCAGAACTGGCCGGTGCTGCTCAAGGGCGTGGGCGTCACGGCCTGGCTGTGGGTTGTGGCCTTCCCGGCGGCCATGTTCGTCGGCCTGCTGATCGCGCTCGGCGCGCGGTCGAACAGCCGGCTGCTCGGCGCCGCCGCGCGCGGCTACATGGAGCTGTTCCGCAACATCCCCATCCTCATCCAGCTGGTGTGGTTCTTCTATGCGTTCCCGATCGTCACCGGCGTGCAGCTGAGCCCCTACGTCGCGGCGCTGCTGGCGCTCACGCTCAATGCGTCGGCCTACTGCTCGGAGATCTTCCGCGGCGGCATCGCGTCGCTGCCCAAGGGCCAGTGGGAAGGCGCGCTCGCCATCGGCATGGAGCGCGCGCAGGTGCTGCGCCGCGTGGTGCTGCCGCAGGTGCTCAAGCGCATGCTGCCGGCCTTCACCAACCGCGGCATCGAGCTGGCGAAGAACACCTCGATCGCTTCGGTGATCGCCGTGCACGAGCTGATGTACCAGGGCCGCGCGCTCAGTGCGGTGTCGTACCGGCCGCTGGAAATGCTCACCGCCGTGGCCGTGATTTACTTCGTGCTCATCTACCCTGGCGCCTGGGCCGCGAGCCGGCTCGAGAAGCGGCTGGCGCTGCGCGGCGCCTGACCGATCGATCGACAGCAGCAACGAGAATCCCGCGATGGCGACCCACACCCTTCCCGACTTCGCGCCCGCGCCGTCCGCCACCCGCCGCGACTACGTGGCCCAGACGCTGCGCACCGCCATCCTCACCGGCCAGATCGCGCCCGGCACCCAGCTGGTCGAAAGCCACTTCGCCACCCAGTTCGGCGTCAGCCGCGAGATCGGAAGAGCGTCGTGTAG
>CAIQMJ010001270.1 GCA_903872875.1 uncultured Variovorax sp. | reverse complement strand
TGCCACCGCGAATCAATGGTGTCGCGGACGTGATGTCGACGACGCCCATCTCGACCTGACCCGATGCGATCGCCAGCACGGTGTCGGCCGCACTCTTGTAAGGCACGTTGGTGTAAGTGAAGCCGGCCTTGCGCGAGAACAGGGCACCCATCAACTGGTAGCCGGCCGAGCCGGTGCCGATGTTGTGGAGATCCGGCTCGGCCTTGGCCGCAGCGACGAAATCGCCAAGCGTCTTGTAGGGAGAGTTCACGGAGGTCAGGAAGACGATCGGCGACTGGATGACCAATGATATGGGCTGAAAATCGGTCAGCGGGTCATAGGGCAGCCTCTTGAACAACGCGGCATTGGTGGCCAGCGTAGTATTGCTGCCGAACATCAGCGTGTAGCCATCGTGCGGGGCCGAGAGCACCGCCTGCACGGCGATGAAGCCATTGCCGCCGCCCTTGGGCTCAATCACCACGGGCTGCCCCGTGATCTCGGTGAACTTCTTGCCGACGAAGCGGGCCGACAGTTCGGTACCGCCGCCCGGCGGGAAAGGCAACACCATTCGAACGAACTTGTTGGGATAGTCTGCCTGCGCCTGCGAAGTACCGCAGATCGCCGTGAGGACCGACGCTGCGGCCATGCCGAGGGCATCGCGGCGGCGCAACGCGAAGCAGGCGGCGGTGCAAGTGATTTGCTGGTTCACGGATCGTGTCTCCTTTCAGATGGATTCGATGCGCCGGCCGAATGCAGGCGCGGATGCGCTGATTTCAATGGGGAAGGGTGGCACCTTTCAAGAATCGAGGTTCAGGTCAATCAGCGGCGGGCAATGGCGCCGCGCGATGGCGCGCTTAGCGAGTTCGAGGTCGCGCGTGGTGCGCACCGTGACACCATGACCGCCAAGCACGGAAGCCCCCCGGTGAAGACGGGGTCGAGCACGCCGTGCATGAACTCCATGTGCTCCGCGCCGTAGTTCGCGTCCCGGACCTCCAGGTAATCCAGCGGCAGTTCGACCGGCAAATCGTCGAGCGGAGCGGCGATGACGGTGCGCTTCGACATTGCTGCGGCCGCACCGACAACCGAGCACTGTCAGTGCAGCGCCGGACTCGTGCGCCACAGCAGCATAGCGCCCGTCGCAGATTCGCCTGAAGAATCGACCGTGAAGAGATGAGCATCGCCGATCAATCCGAAAAGCGCCGTCGCGGACTAGCGCAAAGCGCTTGGGCAATGACAGCGTGGGCCTTGACCATGTCGTGCGCCCATGAGCCGGAAGTTCAAGAAGATCCGATTCTATGTATTTGTTGGTTGATTAACTAGCATCTCCGGCCGATAAGGTCTGGGTCTCTGGCTTCAACGTGTCCTCGAACAGGCTCCGCAGGATGATCAGTGCCTGCCGCAGCGTCGTCGGTGGCAGCGGGCCTTCCAGCGGTCGCCACATCGGGGACCAACGCTGGTGATGTCGCGGACCGCACCATGTCGACGGTGGATTCAGGAGAAAGTCACGGTATGCAGTGGCGTCCTCCGCCGACAGCTACGACAAGGCCTTCTTTCGCTCAAGAATCGACCACAGAAGCAAGCGCTCGGCCTCCTTGCGGTAGGAGCGCTGCGTCGAAGACAGGTTCGATTCGACGCCAGCGGGCTGCTTCGATGCCAGCCACGGGCCGATGGCTTCGTGGTCGTTGGTCGCTATCAAGAGGCAGTGTTGGGGCGAGACACGAAAGTGCCCTGCTCTGCCATCGAGTTCAGCCGGCACGACGAGCTTTTCGTAGGGAACTAGGGCGGTCGCTGGCGCCACGACCGCCGACAGAGTGGCAGCCGTCACGTGTGCGCGCGGCTGAACGACGTGCGGTCCGACGCGCAGGCCCAGCACCTCCTCATTCGCATGCAGCCAGTCAAGAATCCTCGCAGCCTTCAACTCGCCCACTCCGGGCACTTGCACCCACCAACGCGCTCCCCTGCCGTTCATACGCTCCACCAATGCGAGGAGGGTCCCCACCCCGGCGTGTTCGAGCCGCTCCGCCAGCGACGGGCTGAGCCACGCTGCAACACTGTCGCCCGGCCGAGGATCCTGCGCGACCAAGCTCTCCAGCCATCGCAGCACTTCCAACTGACGCTCGACGACGCGGATGCGTCGGGACGCACTTGCCTTAACAGCGCCCTTCCCTCCCCGACCGCCCGCCAAGTATGCTTCCTCGTATGCAGCGAATTGCTCGGCTTCCGAAAAGTCCTGGAGGCCCTGCTCCGCGGCGAACTCGGCCAGACTCGGCAACGCAGATGGCGCCACGAAGCGATCGGGGTCCAACAAGATGAGCCGCGCCGTGCCCGGCTTCTGTTCGCGTCGCGCCGCCGCCGCGAACTCGTCCCGGATCCACGCAATCGTGCGACGCACGGTTCGCAAGTCCGTATGCTCACACTCCACCCGCATGTACCGATCCCAGCTCGCGCGCTCATCCAAGCCCTGGGCGAGTGCCCGCATAAAGGCGAAGTGGCCGTGATGAAGTTTCCGGGGGAGTCGCTTCTTCACGTCGGCGACATCGGGCCGTCTCCGGCCGTCTGCGGCATCTTGGGGTGCCAGAACTTCCACCAAGGCCGATCCGGCGCGGGTGCCGGCGGCGGTTGCAGCAGCCGAGTGACTCGCAGCCGCCGCCGGCGCTCGACCTCCAGTGCATGGGCAAAGCCAAAGGCATCCCGGTCTCCGTAGCCGGCGCGGGCGCGCCAGTCCACGGCCAGCCGCTCGAGGGCCGCATCATCGATCTCGGCGAGCTGCGAAGGGGAAGGAACGGAAGTCATGTCACATTGAAGATGGCCGATTAAAAGCTGGACGGATGCTCACTGCAACTGCAGGCGGCCGTCGGCGACACGCAAAGATCTGGATGAAGGGACCTGCATTTTGAACGTGAATCAGCAGCAAGATCCTTTGCCCGCGCGGTTCCGCCCTTCCTCGAACGTCCGACATCTCGCATGCGGCCTCGAGCCAGCCCCGTGAGCGAACGCCGGTGAAGGCTGGAGCGATGGCGGAGCCGAGACCGCCCGTCCGAAAGTCGACGGTCCGGAACAGCCGGACCTGGGACGCTGGATGGCTGGTGCTTGTGCACACGTGCCTGATCCTCGCGTGTTTCTGGACTGCATTGATGCCTGACCAAGCTGCTGGCAACTCGTAGTTCCATCAGTTGACGCGAAAGTGCCGCAGTCTGAAGTTCTGCCGACGACGCATCGCGACCCGGCGCCCTGAGAGAGAGGCACCGATGGGATCCGCAGCTTCGAGGAGGGCCCGATGCTCGACATCACGCCACGGTCGCACTCGCTACTGTTCAAGCACTTGGCGGCCGACTGGCGGCGATCCACCCGCCCTCCTGTACTGGTTGGTATGCATGACTTCGGCGCCGCGGCGGAGAGCACAGCGCTGGTCGCCTCTCCCGCAGGAATGCGCTCTCGCATGTCCTGGTTGGCGATGACGCCTCTCATGCCGGTTGCAGTGCTCGAGGCGACCCATCTCTCTCCTCGTTGCAAGCGAAGCGTCCGGCGCCTGCATTGAGGATTGAAGCCCAACGGGCGAGACCGCGGATCTCACGATCCACATGAGCGGACGGCTTCGCCACGGCCAAGGCCGTGGGAGCCAATCTAATCATCGAGCAGCGGATTTTCGATCCGGCATTCGTCACGCCGCCGCCCCAGTGAAGTGCTCCTGCTCAACGCATCGAAGGCGTCCAGCGTCCAGTCGCCCTCGCGCATGAAGTTCTCGACGAATTGGGGCGGCGACACGAGTGCGAAGCGGGAGCCGGCGACGAAGAAATCCTGCCCATTCAGATGCTCGGCGGCGGGGGTACAGAGCCAGGCGATGAGCGCGGCGGTCGAGGCCGGCGTTACCGGCGCCTCGAAGCCCTCGAGGCCACGGTCGCCCATCCAGTGCGGGCCGAGCGCCTCGACCAACGGCCGCCATTTGCCCCGCATGTTGTCGTTGAACCAGTCGGCACCGCCGGAATCCGCGGTCGCGCGCGGCCGCACCAGGTTGCAGCGGATGTTGAACCGCCCTTGCTCGCGCGCGACGGTTCGGGTGAGGCCGG
>CAIQMJ010001269.1 GCA_903872875.1 uncultured Variovorax sp. | reverse complement strand
GGCATCGGGTTCCTTGCTCACATCGGGGTGGTACTTGCGCGCCAGCTTGCGGTAGGCCTTGCGCACCTCGTCACCCGACGCGGTGCGCTCGACGCCGAGCACCTTGTAATAGTCCTTGAAATCCATGTCGTGTTTCCGTGGTCCGTGGCCGATATCGATGGGTATGGCGCCCGGATGTGAATGCCGGCGTCAGGTCAGGCGATGGCCGAGCCGCTGTCCGCAGCGTCGGGCCTCGCAGCGCCGCCCGCCGGATCGGCCATGTCCGCGAGCGCCCGCACCGACCATGTGGTGCCGTTGCGTTCGAATCGCAAGGGCATTGCGTTGCCGAGCACGCGTGCATCCAGCGGCACGCCGAGCAGGCCGGCCAGCACGTAGAGCGTGCCCCCGTGCGCCACCACCAGCACCGGCGCGGTCTGGTCGAGCGCGGCCTCGAGCGCCGATCGCTTGCGCGCGACGAACTCGGCCAGCGTCTCGCCGCCTTCCGGCTCGCAGGCCCAGTCGATGTTCAGGGACGACGTGCCGATCAGCGCGCCGAAATGGCGTTCGCGCAGCGTCGGCTGCGGGAACGGCGTCAGCCCGTGCGGTGCCGCGACGGTGTGCGCGGTGTCGAAGGCGCGCCGGGCGTCGCTGCAGACGATGCTGCGGATCGGCTCGCCGGCCAGCAGCGTGGCGGCGGCTGCGGCCTGCTGCAGGCCCAGCTCGCTCAGCGGCTCGTCGACTGCCTGGAAGATGCGCAGCGCGTTGCGACCGGTCTGGCCGTGGCGCAGGAAATAGAAATGGTCGCAGGCGGGCGCAAGCGGGTGTTCTGCCGCGAGGCTGGCCAGCAGTTCGAGGCCGGCGCCGCCGGCAGGATGGATGGTTGCGGACGAAGGTGCGGAGATGGACATGGTCGATGGTCGATGGTCGGAGCAGGTGCAGACGTCGATTCTCACGCGCCCATGCAGCATCCGTGTGTCGCCTCAGAGCTTCGGAATGTGGAGTGTCTTGCTGATCATCAATGTGCCGGACAGCCCGAACAGCAGCGTCAGCGGATGCAGCTGCCAGGGACCGAGCTGCCATGCGCCGCCCCAGATGGTCGCGCCGACGCTGCCTTGCCAGGCGGCGAGCGCCAGCACGCCGACCAGCACCACGCTGGTCGGTATCGGCGTGCCTTCGAAGTACTTCACCTTGTCGGCGCCCGCGGAGAGGGCCTCCGCCGTCACGTTGTAGCGCGCCAGCCGACTCACGCCGCAGCAGACGAAGTACACCAGAAGGATGCAGTCCCATCCGCCGTCCAGTCCGGCCGCGAAGGCGAGGGCGGCCGGTGCCACGCCGAAGGAAATCACGTCGGCCAGGGAGTCGAGTTCGCGTCCCAGCGCGGAATGGGTCTGCCGCCAGCGTGCGATACGGCCGTCGAACACGTCGAAGATGAACGCGGCCGGTGCAAGGGCGGCGGCCCACAGGAAGAGTGTGCTGGAGCGGCTGACCATGTAGGCCATGGCGAGGAAGACCGCGCCGACGCCGCAGGCGGCATTGCCGAGCGTGAAGATGTCGGCCAGGTGGAAGCCGCGGATCATCGAGAAGTGGCGGCGTGGCGGCGTGGCGGATGATGCAGAAGGCAGGGGAGACGACATGGCGGGGTCCTTTGCGGAAGTGGCCTACCGCACCGTCGAGAGAGCAGGACGGTGCGCGCTGGCGTTCAGCCTATCCGAGGCGCGGCGCGGCTTCTGTAGGTTCAAGTCGGCGCTCGCGCCCGCGAACCGGCAGCCAGGCCCGGAAATCAGAGGCTGGGTGCTGCCGTCTTGGCCTGCCGGCGCGGACTGCTCTTGACCCGGCAGCGGTTGCCGCCGGCCTTCTTGGCCGCGTACATGGCCTCGTCGGCGTGCCGGATGAGCCGCTTGTAGTCGTCGCCATGTTCCGGATGCAGCGCGATGCCGATGCT
>CAIQMJ010001268.1 GCA_903872875.1 uncultured Variovorax sp. | reverse complement strand
TCGAAAAAGGCATGGACTTCGAGATCCGCGATGTCGATCTCTACAACAAGCCCGAAGACATCAGCGTGATGAACCCTTACGGCCAGGTGCCGATCCTGGTCGAGCGCGACCTGATCCTGTACGAGTCGAACATCATCAACGAGTACATCGACGAGCGCTTCCCGCATCCGCAGTTGATGCCCGGCGACCCGGTCGACCGCGCCCGCGTGCGTCTGTTCCTGCTGAACTTCGAGAAGGAGCTGTTCGTTCATGTCTCGACGCTCGAGAACCGCACGGTCAAGGGCAACGACAAGGCGCTCGAAAAGGCACGTTCGCACATCCGCGATCGCCTGACGCAACTCGCGCCCGTGTTCCTCAAGAACAAGTACATGCTGGGCGACAACTTCTCGATGCTCGACGTGGCGATCGCGCCGCTGCTCTGGCGCCTCGACTACTCCGGCATCGATCTCAGCAAGAACGCAGCGCCGTTGCTGAAGTACGCGGAGCGCATCTTCTCGCGCCCGGCGTACATCGAAGCGCTGACGCCGTCCGAAAAGGTCATGCGCAAGTAATGCTCAACGCGCTCGAATCGTCGTCGACCCGTCCGTATCTCATTCGTGCCTTGTACGAATGGTGTACGGACAATGGGTTCACGCCCTATGTGGCCGTACAGGTCGACGACACCGTCCAGGTGCCGCGCGAGTACGTCAAGAATGGCGAGATCGTGTTGAACATCAGCTTCGATGCGACAAGTTCACTCAAGCTGGGCAATGACTTCATCGAGTTCAAGGCCCGCTTCGCCGGCAGCGCCCGCGAGATCAGCGTGCCGGTCGGACGAGTGATCGCGATCTACGCGCGCGAGAACGGACAGGGCATGGCGTTTCCGGCGCCCGCCCCGGCTTCCGCTCCCGCGTTTGCGGCGGATGACGATGCCGTCGAAACGTCTGCTCTGTCACTTCGCGGCGATTCAGGCAAGGTTGTTCATCTGGTGGCTGACGAGGAGTCGAATGCCACCGGACTGGCATCCGATGCGCCGGATGATGAGCCCCCGCGGCCGCCTGCGGGCGGTGCCAGGCCATCGCTCAAGCGCATCAAGTGATGGGATTCGAGCTTCGGCTTCCAGGCCGCAGCTAGAATCCTGACCCACGCCGCTTTAGCTCAGTTGGTAGAGCACCCGCCTTGTAAGCGGAAGGTCGTCAGTTCGATTCCGACAAGCGGCACCATCTCCCCTCCGGCCCCGATCACACCATGCGGTGGAGGGCCGGGCATTTCTCCTCGACTTGAACGTCCGTTGGAACATGTGCGTCAGCGCACATCCAGCCCTCGGCTGCGTCTCTAAGCTTCTGGTCATTCCAACCCTTTCAAAGGACATGACATGAAGCCCCTGGACGCCAGCACCGCCCCCGCCACATCGACGCTCGGTGTAATCCGTCCTGAGGTGGCGGTCCGGCTCGACGATGCGGGCAAGCTGTTGCTGCGCGTGGTCGTCGGCCTGCTCGTGCTGTTGCACGGCCTCGACAAGCTGTCCACCGGTCCGGGTTTTGTCGTCGCCATGTTGACGAAGGCTGGTCTGCCCGGTGGCATCGGTTATCTGGTCTACGTTGGCGAAGTGGTCGCGCCACTGCTGATGATCGCTGGCCTCTG
>CAIQMJ010001267.1 GCA_903872875.1 uncultured Variovorax sp. | reverse complement strand
TGACCAGCGCCCAGGCGGGCTTTCTCGTTCGCGCGGTGCGCGAGCGGCAGAACGTCTTGATCGCCGGCGCCACCAGCAGCGGCAAGACCACGCTCGCCAATGCCTTGCTCGCGGAGATCGCCGCCACGGGCGACCGCGTGCTGGTGCTCGAAGACACGGTGGAGCTGCAATGCGCGGCTCGCGACCACGTACCGCTGCGCACGCGCGCAGGCGTGGTGTCCATGACGGAGCTGGTGCGTTCGTCCATGCGCCTGCGCCCGGATCGTGTCGTCGTCGGCGAGGTGCGCGGCGCCGAGGCACTGGATCTCATCAAGGTGTGGGGCACGGGCCACCCCGGCGGCATCGCCACGATCCATGCCGGCTCCGCGCTCGGCGCGCTGCTGCGCCTGGAGCAACTGATTCTCGAAGTGGCGGTGAACCCGCCGCGTGCGCTGATCGCCGAGGCGGTCAACGTGGTGATCCACATCGCCGGGCGCGGGCGCAAGCGCCGCATCGAGAGCATTGCCCGCGTCGTCGGCTTCGACGGCGTGGGCTACCAACTGGCGGATGCCCTGGAAACGCCGTTCCCCGAGCTGCTGCCGATCCCCAATGCCGCACCTGCTGCGGCGACATCCCTGTCCCCTGACTCTCTTGGAGAACTGCCATGACACACGCCCATGCTTTCCGTGTTTCCGTAAATCCGCCTTCCCACCTGGCCGAGCTGTCCGGCTTCGCGCGGTTGCGCAGTCTGGCCCGCCCTGCGGCGCAAGGGCTGCTGCTGGCCGCGCTGCTGCTGTTCCTGGCCGGAACCGCGCAGGCCGCCGGTTCCTCGATGCCGTGGGAAGGCCCGCTGCAATCCATCCTTGAATCCATCCAGGGGCCGGTGGCGCGCATCGTCGCGGTCATCATCATCATCGCCACCGGCCTCGCGCTCGCCTTCGGCGACACGTCGGGCGGCTTCCGCAAGCTGATCCAGATCGTGTTCGGTCTGACCATCGCATTCGCGGCTTCGAGCTTCTTCCTGTCGTTCTTCAGCTTCTCCGGCGGGGCTGTCGTATGAGCGCCCCGGATACCTTCGCGGCCGGGTTCGAGGTGCCTTTGCACCGCTCGCTCACCGAGCCGATCTTGCTGGGCGGTGCGCCGCGCACCGTGGCGATTGCCAACGGCACGCTGGCTGCCGCTGTGGGGCTGGGCCTGCAACTCTGGATTCCCGGTGCCGTGCTCTGGATCGTCGGCCATTCGCTGGCGGTGTGGGGAGCACGCGTCGATCCGCAGTTCATGCAGGTCTTTGCGCGACACATCAAGCATCGCCCGCTGCTGGACGTGTGAGGGGAGGACGCCGCGATGCTGAACCTCGCCGAATACCGCCAGCGCCCGGCGCTGCTCGCCGACTGGCTGCCCTGGGCCGGGTTGGTCGCGCCGGGCATCGTCTTGAACAAGGACGGCAGTTTCCAGCGCACGGCCCGGTTTCGTGGGCCTGACCTCGACAGCGCGACGCAAGGCGAGCTGATCGCCACGTCGGCGCGGTTGAACAACGCGCTGCGTCGCATGGGGTCGGGCTGGGCGCTGTTCATCGAGGCCGAGCGCCGGCCCGCTGCCGACTATCCGCACTCGGAGTTTCCCGAGCCGCTGTCGTGGCTGGTGGACGAGGAACGCCGCGCCACCTTCGAGGAATCAGGCAACCACTTCGAGAGCGGCTATCACCTGACGCTGGTGTACCTGCCGCCCGAGGAATCGCGCGCCCGTGCGGCGGGGATGCTGTACGAGAACCGGCCCACCGACGGCGTGGACTGGCGCGAGCGGCTGCAAGCCTTCGTCGCGGAAACGGATCGCGTCTTTGACCTGCTCGATGGCGTGATGCCGGAAATCGCCTGGCTCGATGACGGCCAGACACTGACCTACCTGCACGCCACCATCTCGACGCGGCGCTATCGCGTCGGCGTGCCCGAAGTGCCGTTCCACATCGACGCGCTGCTGACCGACTCCGCACTGGTCGGCGGCCTGGCGCCCATGCTTGGCGACCAGCACCTGCGCGTGGTGTCGGTGCGGGGCTTCCCGACCTCGACCTGGCCGGGGATTCTGGACGACCTCAACCGCCTCGGTTTTGCGTACCGCTGGAGTACGCGCTTTCTCTGCCTGGACAAAGCCGAGGCGGAAAAAGAACTTTCCCGCCTTCGTCGCCAGTGGTTCGCCAAGCGCAAGAACGTCGTCGCGCTGCTGCGCGAAACGATCTTCCAGCAGGAAAGCCCGCTGGTCGATACCGACGCCAGCAACAAGGCGGCTGACGCCGATGCCGCCTTGCAGGAACTGGGCAGCGATCAAGTCGCCTTCGGCTACCTCACCGCCACGGTGACGGTGCTCGATGCCGACCCGGCCGTAGCCGACGAGAAGCTGCGCATGGTGGAGCGCGTCATCCAGGGCCGGGGCTTCGTCACCATTCCCGAAACCCTCAACGCCGTGGATGCCTGGCTGTCGTCCCTTCCCGGCAATGCATACGCGAACGTGCGCCAGCCCATCGTCTCGACGCTGAACCTGGCGCACATGATGCCGCTGTCGGCGGTATGGGCTGGCCCAGAGAAGAACGAACACCTCGACGGCCCGCCGGCCATCGTCACCCGCACCGATGGCGCCACGCCATTCCGATTTGTTACGCACATCGGCGACGTGGGGCACATGGCCGTGGTCGGCCCGACCGGCATGGGCAAATCCGCATTTCTAGCCGTGTTGGCGATGCAGTTTCGCCGCTATCCGCGTTCGCGCATCTTCGCATTCGACATGGGGCGCTCGATGCGCGCCACGATCCTCGGGCTGGGCGGCGAGCACTACGACCTGGGTGTCGATGGCGGCATCGCGTTCCAGCCGCTCGCGCGCATCGAGCGCGATGGCTATCGCACCTGGGCGGCCGAGTGGGTGGAAGGCCGGCTGCTGCATGAAGGCGTGGCGGTCGGACCCGACGAGAAGGCGGCCATCTGGTCGGCGCTGGGCAGCCTTGTCGGTGCGCCGCTGGAGCAGCGCACGATGACCGGCCTGTCGGTGCTGCTGCAATCGAACGCGCTGCGCCAGGCACTCGCGCCCTACGTGCTCGGTGGCGCGCACGGCAAGCTGCTGGACGCCGACCACGACCGGCTGGGTACGGCCGACGTGCAGTGTTTCGAGATGGAGGAATTGATGGCCAGCCCGGCCGCCGTGCGGTCGGTTCTGGGCTATCTGTTCGCGCGCTTCGATGAGCGTTTCGACGGCGCACCGACCCTGCTGATTCTCGATGAGTCCTGGCTGTTCCTGGACGACCCGATGTTCGCCGCGCGCATCCGCCAGTGGCTCAAGACGCTGCGCAAACGAAACGTGAGCGTCATCTTCGCCACGCAGTCGCTGGCGGACATCCAGAACTCCAGCATCGCGTCCGCGATCATCGAGAGCTGCGCCATCCGCATCTTCTTGCCGAACCCGCAGGCGACCGAGCCGCAGATTCGCACGATCTACCAGGGCTTCGGCCTCAACAGGCGGCAGATCGAAATCGTCGCCACCGCGCAGCCCAAGCGCGACTACTACTACCAATCCCGTCTCGGCAACCGCCTGTTCGACCTCGACCTGGGGCCGGCGGCGCTGGCCTTCGCGGGCGCGTCCACGCCGCAAGACCAGCGCGACATAGACCGCCTGCTGCTGGACGCCGGCGCACCCGGCTTCGCGGGCGCCTGGCTGCGCCATCGCGGCCTCGATTGGGCGGCCGACCTGCTGCCCTCGTTCCCCGGCCTCGCGCCGGGTTCCCTCGCTGACCAACCTCTGGAGAACCTGCCATGAAAAAGCGTCTTGTCGCCGCCGCCATCGCGGCCATGCTTTGCACCGCCACCGCCCATGCGCAATGGGTCGTGGTCGATCCCACGAACCTCGTGCAGAACACGCTGACCGCGATCCGCACGCTGGAGCAGATCAACAACCAGATCCAGCAGCTCCAGAACGAAGCGCAGATGCTGATGAACCAGGCGCGCAACCTCGCCAGCCTGCCGTCCAGCGTGGTGAACCAGTTGCGCGCCAATCTGGCGACGACCGAGCGGCTGATCGCCCAGGCGCGCGGCTTGGCCTACGACGTGACGAACCTCGATCGGGAGTTCGCGCGCCTTTATCCCGAGCAGTACGCCGCCACCGTCAGCGGCGACCAGATGTACCGCGACGCGCAGGAGCGTTGGCGGAACACGCTCAACGGCTTGCAGACCACTATGCAGATGCAGGCCCAGGTGTCGCAGAACCTGGGCGAAGACGAAAGCGTGCTGGCCGATCTCGTTGGCAAGAGCCAGTCGGCCGAAGGTGCGTTGCAGGCGATGCAGGCCATGAATCAGTTGCTGGCCTTGCAGGCCAAGCAGTCGATCCAATCGCAGCGGCTCCAGATCACGCAAGACCGGGCGGCGTCGCTGGAGCTGGCGCGGCAGGCGGCAGCCACGGAGCGCGCCCGCGAAGTGCGGCGGCGTTTCCTGGGCGAAGGCACGCCGTACACGCCCCAGTCAGTGAACTTCTACGGCAACTGACGGGAGGCCGCCATGCGATGCGTCCTCGCCCCGTCTGTTGTGGTGCTTGTCGTGCTGCTGGCCGCTTGCGGCAAGCAGCCGGCCGACAACCTTGCCGATGCTCTGGCCGCCGATCCCGTGCGGCTGAAGGCATTGCGCGCGCAATGCGCGGCAGACCGGCAGGCCGCGGGCGAGGACGCTTGCCGCGCCGCCGCCGAAGCCTTCCGGCGGCGCTTCTTCTCCGGCCAGGCTGGGCCGGATGAATACCAGACCTTGGCCGACCTGCCGCCGATCCCGCCGAGCTTCGATGAACCGGCCGATGGCATGGCGCCGGCCGTTCCCGCCGAACCGGAGGACACGCCATGAATGACGTGACCATCATCGACCAATTTCTCAACACCTTTGCCGCTTATATCGACTCGGGTTTCGGGCTGCTGCGGGGCGAAGTGGCGTTCCTCACGGCCACGCTGATCGTCATCGACATGACGATCGCCGGCCTGTATTGGGCCATGAGCCATGCCACCGGCCAGGGCGAGGACGTGATCGCCAAGCTGCTGCGCAAGGTGCTCTACGTCGGTGCCTTCGCCTACATCATCAATAACTTCAACTGGCTGGCCAGCATCGTGTTCCGCTCGTTTGCGGGATTGGGCATCACCGCCACCGGCTCGGCCATCACGATGGAAAACTTCCTGCAGCCGGGCCGGTTGGCGAAAACCGGCATCGACGCCGGGGCGCCGATTCTGGAGCAGATCGGCGAGATGGCGGGCTTTCCCGAAGTGTTCGTGAACCTCGACCCCATCGTGGTGATGTTCCTCGCGTGGCTGGTCGTGGTCTTGTGCTTCTTCGTGCTGGCGATCCAACTGTTCATCACGCTGATCGAGTTCAAGCTGACCACGCTCGCCGGATTCGTGCTGGTGCCATTCGCGCTCTGGAACAAGACCGCGTTCCTCGCCGAAAAGGTCTTGGGCAACGTGGTGGCCTCCGGCGTCAAGGTTCTGGTGCTGGCCGTGATCGTCGGTATCGGCTCGGGCTTGTTCGCTCAGTTCCAAGTCCATCCCGCCGAGCCGTCTATCGACCACGCGCTGGTCATCATGCTGGCCTCGCTCACCTTGCTGGCGCTCGGGATCTTCGGCCCCGGCATCGCCACGGGCCTCGTGTCCGGTGCGCCGCAGCTCGGCGCTGGCGCAATGGCCGGTGCTGCTGTCGGCGCTGCCGGCACGGCCGTCGCCATCGGCGCCGCCGCGACGGGCGTGGGTGGCGCCGTGGCTGCTGGCGCGCGCATGGCCCCGGCTGCCGCCAAGCTGGCCGGTAGCGGTGCGCGCGCCGCCACGTCGGCGGCCAGCAGTGCGAAGTCGGCGTTCCAGGCCGGTTCCGCCGCCGCTGGCGGCGGCGCAAAGGGCGCGATGGCGGGCCTAGGCAACGTCGCCAAGACCGGCGCGCAGTCCACCGGACGCGCGGCTGCATCCCGCGCCTCCGCTGCCGGGCAACGCATGGCCGCTCCCTTCCGCGCTGGCTGGAATGGCGCTGCCGCCGATGGCGGCGCGGGCGCGGCATCCGGTCAGGGCGCCGCAGGCGAGGCCGCATCCGGCGCCGCTACTGCGCAGACGCAGGAACAGCCCGCTTGGGCCAAGCGCCTGCATCGTCGCCAGCAACTCACCCATGCCGCGACCACCACCGCCCACGCGCTGCGCGGTGGCGATGGCGGCGGCTCCGGCCAGGGGCCGAGCCTGCGCGATTCCGATTCATAAGGAGAACCGACCATGCGATTCAAGAAACCGCAGGTGCGCTACGCCGACACGCCGCAGCCTGCCACGCCGTACCAAGCTGCCGGCCAGGTGTGGGACGACCGTATCGGAACGCCGCGCGTGCAGGCGAAGAACTGGCGGCTGATGGCCTTCGGCTGCCTCACGCTCGCGCTGTTGATGGCCGGCGGCCTGGTGTGGCGCTCGGCGCAGTCCTTCGTGACGCCCTACGTCGTAGAGGTGGACAACGCGGGCCAAGTGCGCGCCGTGGGCGAAGCCGCCACGCCGTACCGGCCCAACGATGCGCAGACCGCGTACCACATCGCGCGCTTCGTGACGCTGGTGCGCTCGCTGTCCATCGACCCCATCGTGGTGCGGCAGAACTGGCTCGACGCCTACGACTACACGACCGACAAGGGCGCGGCCGTGCTCAACGACTACGCACGGGTCAACGACCCGTTCGCGCGCATCGGCAAGGAGTCGGTGACGGTGCAGATCACCAGCGTCGTGCGCGCCAGCGACACGTCTTTCAACGTTCGCTGGACGGAACGCCGCTACGTCAACGGCGCCGCGGCGGGCTTGGAGCGGTGGACGGCAGTGGTGTCCATCGTGCTTCAGCCGCCGCGCACCGAAGAACGCCTGCGCAAGAACCCCCTGGGCATCTACGTCAACGGCCTGTCGTGGAGCCGCGAACTGGATTCTTCCGAAGGAGCCAAGCCATGAATGATCTTTTCCGTAAAACCGCTTTGCCGGTGATCCTGCTGGCCTCGACGGTCTTGTTCGCGGGCTGCGCCACGCAAGGCAAGCCGCCGCCTGTGATCTCGCTCGATGAGCCGGTGCAGGCCCAGCCGCTGCCAGAGCCGCCCGCGCCGGTGGAGGTGGTGGCCGTGCCCGAGGTGCTGCCGATGCCAGCCCAGTTGAAGCCCGTGCCCGAGGCGGAAGATGCCAAACCCGCGCCGGAACCGGCAGACGAGAAGGTGCGCGTCTCGCGCGCCAATGCCGAGGCCCGCGTCGCGCCCACGCGCGAGGGCTATGTCAACGCGATTCAGGTGTGGCCCTTCACCGATGGCGCGCTCTACCAAGTCTATGCGGCCGTGGGCCGCGTGACCGTGATTGCCTTGCAACCGGGCGAGGAACTGGTGACGGTGGCCGCCGGCGATACCGTGCGCTGGATCGTGGGCGACACGTCCAGCGGTAACGGCGCCGACTTGCGCGTGAACGTGCTGGTTAAACCCATCCGCTCTGGCCTCAAGACCAATCTCGTCATCACCACCAGCCGCAGGACGTACCTGCTGGAGCTGTCCTCGACGGAAAAGACGTGGATGGCATCGGTGTCCTGGGAGTACCCGCGCGACCGAATGCTGGCCTTGCAGCGTCAGGCGCAGGCGGCCAGCGCCGCCGCGCCGGTCGATACCGGGCTGGCGCTGGAGAACCTGCGCTTCCGCTACGCGATCAGCGGCAGTAGTCCGTCGTGGAAGCCGTTGCGCGCCTTCGACGACGGGCAGAAGGTCTATATCCAGTTCCCCGCCGGCATCGCGCAAGGCGAACTGCCGCCGCTGTTCGTAATAGGGCCGGAAGGCGACGGGCAACTGGTGAACTACCGCTTCCGCTCGCCGTACTACATCGTGGATCGCCTCTTTGGCGCGGCAGAGCTGCGCCTGGGTGGCGACAAGGGCGACGTGGTGCGGATCGAGCGCACGGATGGCGTGGCACGGAGGAATTGACCATGAGCCAGGACGACACCCCCGACCTCGCCACGCCGCAGGCGGGCAAGGTCGCGCCCGAGGCGGTGGTGCTGCGCGCCCAGCCGCGCCCGGTCACGCGCCTGAACCGACGCACGCTGGCTATCCTCGTCGGCAGTCTGTCGGTTGCCGTGCTCGGCGCCACGATCTGGTCGTTGCAACCGCAGCGGCGCAGCGCCGACGAGCAAACCGAGCTTTACAACGTCGATCGCGTCTCGAAATCCGAGGGGCTGGACGGCCTGCCGGCCGACTACTCGAAGCTGCCGCCGCAAGTGCCCGAGTTGGGGCCTCCGCTGCCGGGCGACCTCGGCCCTGCCATCGTGAACTCGCAGCAGCCGGCCGTGGCCGCCTACGCGGCCCCCGGCCACGATCCCAACGATGCCTTGCGTAAGGAGGCGGAAGCCGCTGCGGCTTCGTCGGTGTTCTTCCGCTCGGGCGGCCAAGGCCAAGCCGCCACCACGGTGGCGCAGGCAGCGCCGGGTGTGCCTGGCGGTGCAAGCGCGCTCGCGGCCTTCGACCCGCTCGCTGCCGGGCCGGCGTCGGTGGCGGCGCAGCCTGCCGACCCGAACGCCGTGCAGAACCGGCAAGACCAGAAGGAGGCGTTCCTGAAAGCCGGCTCTACGGAAACCCGCAATTCCGGCAATCTGGCGCTGCCCGCGTCCCCTTATCAAGTGATGGCCGGAACGGTGATCGCCGGCGCGCTGGTGACAGGCATCAAGTCGGACTTGCCGGGCGACGTGATCGGCACTGTGACGGAGCCGGTCTATGACACGGCCACCGGCAAGTTCCTGCTGATCCCACAGGGGTCGCGCATCCTCGGGCGCTACAACAGTCAGGTCAGCTACGGGCAGAGCCGCGTGCAAGTGGTGTGGAACCGGATCATCTTGCCCGACACGTCCTCGCTGACGCTCGACAACCTAGTGGGCACCGACCCGGCCGGCTACGCGGGCTTGGAGGACGACGTGGACTGGCACTGGAACCGCATCTTTGCCGGTGCGGTGCTGACGACGCTGCTGGGCGTCGGCGCAGAACTGGCCGCGCCGGAGAACCGCCAGGACGGCAACCGCATCGTCATCGCTGGCCGTGACAGCGCCCAGGACAGCATCAACCAGGTCGGCCAGGAAATCACCCGGCGCAACATGAACATCCAGCCGACGCTGACCGAGCGACCGGGCCTGCCGGTGCGGATTATCGTCAACCGGGATCTGGTGCTGCGGCCGTACCAGCCTCTGTTCTTCAATCGGGGAGCTTCGCAATGAACGCGACCAAGAAGCTGCGGCTTGGGCCGCTGCCCAAGACTGAGAACCTCAAGCTGACCTTCGCCTGCCCGGTCAACCTGAAGGCAGACCTCGACCGCTACGCCGCCCTGCACGCGCAGGCGTATGGCGAGGCCGTCGATGCAGAGAAGTTGATCCCGCACATGCTGGAGGCGTTCATCGCCGGCGACCGAGGATTCAGGAAAGGAGCGGCGCCCAGGGCCGCGCCACCGAAACAGTCCTGACGATGCGGACGCATCCGCTGTCACCCACGATGAAAGCGCAGCCTACCGGCTGCGCTTTCGCTTTGAGAGGCTGCTTGCGACAAGCCGCGGCTATGATGACAGTGCGACCTTGCCCGCTGCGCCGCCCCTGGGCTTGCTACCGCGAAGCGCCTATGCGGCACCTAGCGAGAAAAGCAGCAAGAGCACTCGATGGCCGAAATCTGGCCTAACTTGTTGCTCCGTAAGACCTTTCGCGCCACTGCCTGTCTGCATCAAAGACTTGACAGCGGACATTTTTCATGCCGCAGGCGCCAGAGCGCCTGGCCGCGGATGCAAAGGCTGCGGGCAGCCCGTGGCTCAACCCTTCGCGGGCGGGGGCGGCGGACGATGGCCTTGCGGACCGTGGTCACCGCGTGGACCGCCGTGGGGGCCGTGACCAGCCCGCGGCCCGTGCCGCATCGCTTCCGTGTCGAAGGTCTTCTGCTGGTCCGGCGTGAGCGCAGCGTAGAAGCTCTTCGTTGCGTCGGCACGCTTGGCGAACATCGCCGCACGTTCGGCCTGGCGCGCCTGCATGCGGTCGATACGCTGCGGCGTGGTCATCTTCTCGAACTCGGCGCGGGCAGCTTCACGGTCCGGACGCTGAGCCGGCGGCGCCGGCGGCTGCGTCGCGGCGGTGAACGCGCTCCAGGCGCCTTCCTGCGCAGGCGTCAGCTTCAGCTTGGCCTTCAGGTCGACGAGGTGCTTGGCGCGACGTTCCTGCATGCGCTCGAAGCCCTTGCCGTCGCGCGGTTTGTGCATGCGGTGCTCGGCCGTGGGCGCGCCGGCCGGAGCGGCTGCGGGAGGTGGTGGGGTCTGGGCCGAAGCCCCGAAAGCGGCAGTCGCCAGAAGGGCGGCCCAGAGAATGCGTTGACGTGACGTGATCATGAGATTGCTTCCTTTCTAAGTAAGAAGCCTGATGCCACGGGGCAGCAGGTGAGACGTAGTGTGGAATCGCTCTGTATCGACGGCTTGCGCGGCAGGTAATGCGGCGATGTCGACGCGTAAAGAAGCGTGAACGGCCGCGCGGAACGCGCTTACTTCGGACGTGGGTGCCGGAGCCCGCGATCGGGCGGCTGCAGGCGACCGCCGCGCAGGTCCAGCACCGCCTGGCCGACGGCACGCGCCACGTTGCGCACCTCTTCCTGCAGCTTCTCGTCGGCATCGAGCGTCTGATGGCTGGTGGCGTACGGCTCGAAGTAGCCGATGTAGCGGTCCAGCCGCGCCTGCGTGCCGGCACCGATCAGGCCCATCCAGTCGAGCCAGTCGCTGAGGTTGCGGCGCAGGCTCTCGACACCGGCAACGTCGCCGTGCACCACCAGTCCATAGACGCGCCCATCGAGGTGTTTGGGATAGTCCCAGCCCTTCATCTCCAGCGCTTTCGCCTCCTCGGGCTTCTTGCCGTGCGTGGTGGTCGGGTCCGGATTGCCGCCGTCGGCGCAGACCAGCCGATCGATCATCAGCTTGAGCGGACTGGACGCCTGGTACCAGTGGGTCGGTGTCATCAGGATCACGCCATGTGCCGACACCCAGCGCTCGTAGATCTCGTTCATCCAGTCGCCGGTCTGGTTCAGCGAATGGTTCGGATAGCAGCTGCAGGGCCAGTGGCACAGCGGCATGGCGGTCGACACACAGCCTTTGCAGGGATGGATATGCCGTCCGTAGTCGGACGTGAGCAGGCTCAGGTCGAGCAGGTCGACCTCGATGCCGGCTTTCTGCAGCTCGTCCTTGGCCGACTGCGTGAGGCGCCAGGTCTTGGAGATCTCGCCGGGGCAGGTGCCGTCATTGCGCGGCGAGCCATTGACCAGCAGGACGCGCGATGGCGTCTCGGGCCGGCCCCATGCGGCCTGCGCGCGATCGAGCTTGGCGCGGGTGTCGATCCATTCGACCGCGAGGTCGTAATCGGGGTCGGCGTAACCGGGCCCAGCCTTGCGGGTGACGGGTGCCTTTCTGCCTTCCTGGTAGGCGTCCCAGGCAATGTCTTCGATCCGCTTGAGCGCCTCGCCTTCGACCTTGAAGGCCGGATCCTCGAAGGACTGCATGAAGCGCTGATGGAACGCTTCGCGTCCCAGCTGACCCGGCCACTGGCCTTTTCTGACGTTGATATCGATCATGGTGCCGCCGACGCTAGGGGTGCGCATCGGCATGGCGAACCACCGCCAGCCGCATCACGCAGTAGGTCGGCGCCGATGGTCCAGGTGGGCGGCGCACGCAGGACGCCAGGTCGCCGACCCGATTGGCTGACCTGCGGCGCCGCCGGTCAGGCCGTGCCGGTGATCTCGGCCAGCGCCTTCGCGACCGGCGCACTCTCCACCGGCCGCACGACGCGTGCGACTTCGCGGCCATCGCGCAGGAAGATCAGCGTCGGCCACAGCTTGACGCCATAGCTGCGGCCGAGCTGGCGGCCGGAGCCGTCCTCGACCTTGACGTGCTGTACCTCGGCGTGCGCCTGGAAGGCTTCGTCGACCAGCGGCTGTGCGCGCTGGCAATGGCCGCACCAGTTGGTGCCGAAATCGATCACGGCCGCGCCGGCCAGCCGGTCGGCAGCGCTGCGATCAAGTGCTTCTGGGGTGTAGGGAACAGTCATGGCGCAGATGTTGGCACGCCGCCGGAAGCCCTGCCAGCACCCGGGATCCCGCAGGCGCACCGACGCTCGCTCACTGGAGCGCCGCCAGCTCCCACGACACGTTCTGCCACGGCACGCCGAAGCCCGAGTCGAGCAGCGGCGCATCGCGACGGCGCAAGGCGTCCAGTGCCCATTGCGCACCGGCCTGCACGCTGTCGATCACAGGCACCGGCACTTTCGATGCGATGTCGGCCGCCATGCCGGCCAGCCCCGCGCCGCCCAGGATCACGGCCTGCGCCTTGAAGCGCTCGGCAGCCTGGCAGCATGCTTCCGCCAGCAGCGTGCGTGCACCCGCCGGGTCGGCGGCCAACTGCGCACCGCTCGGCGCGACGGTGTGGATGCCGGCCAGCGTCTGCGTATGGCCCAGCGCATGCGCGAGCCGCGCCAGCATCGGCCGCCAGCGCTCGCCGCCGGTCACGATCGCGAAGCGGCCATGCCATGCGGCCGCCGAGAACGCGGCTTCGGCGAGGCCGCCGACCGGTACGCCCGCCCCTTCGCGCAGCGCGAACAGGCCTGGGTCGCCGAAGCAGCCGATCAACACCGCATCGGGCCGGCCCGCGTCCGCCGCCATCGTTACGGCCCAGGCGTCGAGCACCGCGTGGTTGGCGACCGCGTAGCTCGCCTCCGACGAGATGTAGGGCGAGCCGAAGCGGGCCGTGACGGTATGCACCTTGAAGGCGTCACCCACGCCGACCTGCACGTGACGCTGCAGCAGGCTGCTGATCGCCGTCGACGTGTTGGGGTTGATCACGAGCAGGCGAGGCATGGAGGCTTTCGTTCAACCACGGGTTCAACGGCGGCGCTTAGCGCGGCGGCCCAGCAATGCGGCGGAGCCGATCGCGATCGCCATCACGCCGAACGACACGATGGTCGTCACGGTGCCCAGCGCGTAGATCGAAGGCGTCGTCACGGTCGACGTCAGCCCCTGCAGTTCGAGCGGCAGCGTGTTGACGTCGCCGATGGCCTGCGAGGTGCGCGCGATCTCGTCCCAGCTGAGCGTGAAGCCGAACATGCCGATGCCCACGACCGATGGCCCGATCAGCGGCAGCACCACATGGCGGAAGGTCTGCCACGGCGTAGCGCCCAGGTCGCGCGCCGCCTCCTCGTAGGCGGGGTTGAAGCGGTTGAATACCGCGAACATGATGAGCAGGCCGAAAGGCAGCGTCCAGGTCAGGTGCGCGCCCAGCGCCGAGGTGAACAGGCCCAGCGCCGTGCCGTAGTTCTCGAGCGTTCCGGTCGCGTCCATCGCCGTCAGCGCCTCCTTGATGCCGGTGTCGAGCAGCCGGAACTGCAGGCCGATACCGAGCGACACGATGATCGACGGCATGATCAGGCTGGCCACCGTCACGAAGAACAGCGCATTGCTGCCG
>CAIQMJ010001266.1 GCA_903872875.1 uncultured Variovorax sp. | reverse complement strand
CGCACCAGTTGCGCACGCCGCTGGCCATCATGCTGACGCAGGCCGGTGTCGCGCTGCGCGAGAAAGACCCCCGACAGTGGCACGACACCCTGCGCGCGATGGTCGCGCAGATCGCGCGCAGCCGGCGGCTCTGCGAGCAGTTGCTGTCGCTCGCCCACGCGAGCGACAGCTCGGCACCGCCCGACAGCACATCGGAATATGCCGATCTCAACGCCATTGCCAAGGACGTGGTCCTGCAGTACCTGACGCTGGCGCACGAGAAGGACCTGGACCTGGGTTGGGTCGATGCGCTGGAGCCGATGCGGCAGGCGGGTGCGCGCGCGCAGGATGCCCGCGCCATGGCCGTCCCGGTTCGCGCGAATGCGCCGGAGCTGCACGAGGCGCTGTCCAACCTCGTGCACAACGCGATCGTCTACACGCCGGCTGGCGGCAACATCACGGTGGCCGCACGCATCGCCGGCGGCATGGCGCTCGCGGAAGTGCGTGACGACGGCCCGGGCATCGCGGCCGTCCGCCGCGCCGAGGTGTTCGAGCGATTCAGCCAGGCCGACGGCCGCGCGGGCCGGACCTCCGGCGGGGCGGGACTCGGCCTGGCCATTGCACGCGCCTATGCGCAACGCAACGGCGGCGACATCGTGCTGGCCGACGCAGGCGACGATGCCGGCGCCCCGGGCACCGGCCTGTGCGCCGTGCTGCAGCTGCCTTTGGCCCAAACGCAGCCAGCCTGAGCGCACCACGGAACGCGGGCGCCGGGCCTCGCGTTTCCCTTGTTTCTCCGACGCATTCCGCCTCGACAAGAGGCGCTTTCGCTCATGGTGATCACTGTTAGTGATAACACGTATTTTGAGCGGGCACCTTCCAAATGAAAGCAGATTGGAAGCGTCGATCCCTACGATTCGCCGCCAACCGGACCTCCGAAATCCTGCGCCCTTGCTGGTGCAACGAGGTCCGGCATGAATCAAAAGGAGACCCTTGCATGCCTCGCCCCCCTTCCCTCGTCCGGCCCGTCGAAAGGCATCTGCCATGTTGAAGAACCGCAACTTCGTCAAGGGCGTGTTCCTCATGCTCATCGCCCTGGGCTTCGGCTTCGTCGCACTCGGCTACAAGGTCGGCGAACTCGCGCGCAGCGGCCCCGGCCTGTTCCCTGTGATGATCAGCGGCTTCCTGTTCCTGATCGGCCTGATCACGACGGTGCGCTCGTTCTTCGTGCCACCCGTCGAGCTGAACTACAACATCAAGAACATCACGCTGATCCTGCTGAGCCTGGTCGGCTTCGCGGTGATCTCCGAGCACATCAACATGATCCTCGGCATCGTGTTCCTGGTGTTCGTTTCCACGTTTGCGGGCACCTCGTACTCGGTGGTGCGCAACATCAAGATCTCCATCGGCCTGATCGCCGTGGCCTTCGCGTTCAAGAACCTTCTCGGCCTCCAGCTGCCGCTCTACTGATGGACGTCCTGCACAACCTCGCGTTCGGATTCAGCCATGCGCTGACGATCCAGAACCTTCTCTACTGCGCGCTCGGCTGCACGGTCGGCACGCTCGTGGGCCTGCTGCCCGGCCTCGGCCCGCTGTCGACCATCAGCCTGCTGTTGCCGCTGACGTATTCGATCCCCACCGGCGGCGCTCTCATCATGCTGGCCGGCATCTACTACGGCGCGCAGTACGGCGACAGCGTCAGTGCCATCACGATGAAAATCCCGCATGCGAGCAGCATCGTGGCCTGTATCGATGGCTACCAGATGACGCTCAAGGGCAAGACCGGCCTCGCGCTGTTCACCGCGGGCATCTCGAGCTTCATCGGCGGCACGATCGCCATCGTCGTCCTGTCGACGATGGCTCCGGCGCTCGGTGAGGTGGGCTTCCTGTTCGGCCCGGCCGATTACTGCGCGCTGATGCTTCTCGGCTTCTTCTGCGTGAGCTTCGTCAGCAGCGGCAGCCTGCTCAACGGCCTGGCGATGGCCATGGTCGGCGTGCTGCTCGGCATGGTCGGCACCGACGTGAACAGCGGCGTGGCGCGCTACACCATGGGCCTGCCCTTCCTGATGGACGGCATCGGCCTCATCAGCATCGCGCTGGGCTGCTTCGGCATCGCCGAGGTCGTGAAGAACCTCGACAAGAAGAACGTGCTCACGCCCTTCAACGGCAAGATCAAGCTCATGCCGACCTGGCCCGAGTTCAAGCGCATCATCCCGAGCGCGCTGCGCGGCAGCGTGATCGGCTCGGTGCTCGGCATCCTGCCCGGCGGCGGCCCGACCATCGCCCAGTTCGCCGCCTATGCGGCCGACAAGAGGTTCAGCAAGTACAAGCACGAGATCGGCACCGGCTGCATCGAAGGCGTGGCCGGCCAGGCCGCAGCCGACGAGGCCGCGGCACGCACCAGCTTCATTCCGCTGATGGCCATCGGGATTCCCGAAAACCCGGTGATGGCGCTGATGATGGCCGCCTTCATCGTGAAAGGCATCCAGCCCGGCCCGGACATGATCGCCAGCCACCCGGACCTGTTCTGGGGCCTGGTGGCCAGCATGTGGGTCGGCAATGTGTTCCTGGTGGTGCTGAACGTGCCGCTGGTGCGCTACTGGCTGTCGGTGTTCAAGATCCCGTACACCGTGCTGTTCCCGGCGATCATGTTCTTCTGCTGCGTCGGTACCTTCAGCATCAACAACAGCCTGGACGACATCTACACGACCGCGGTGTTCGGCCTCGTCGGCTACCTGTTCATGCGACTGGACATGGAGCCCGCGCCGCTGATGCTGGGCTTCATCCTCGGCCCCATGCTGGAGGAGAATTTCCGCCGCGCGATGCTGCTGAGCCGCGGCGACTTCAGCGGCTTCGTCACGCGCCCGATCAGCGCCACGCTGCTCAGCGTGATCTCCATCGTGATCATCTGGCAGACCGTTGCGTTCTTCCGCACCGCGCGGAAGAACAGGAACAAGCCGGTGATCGCGGCGGCCGAGGACGCCGCGCCCGTGGCGAGCTGACCGGCGACACTTTCAAAGCCCCCTGACCGCGATGCGGCCAGGGGGCTTTTTCGATGCCGGCGCCAGGACTGCTCCCGATGCCGCGCGGAGTGCGAACGCATGACAAAAAAAGGCCGGCCCCATGCCGAGGCCGGCCTCGCGGGGGCACGCAAATCAGGCGTCGAGCTGCGCGAGCCGCAGGCGCTTGCGATCGCTCATGCGCTTGGCGATGCGCGGCAGCAGCAGGACGGCCAGCACGACGACGACCAGCACGATCGACATCGGGCGCTGCACGAACACCGCTGCGCTTCCCTCGCCGATCGACATGGCGTTGCGCAACTGCGCTTCGGCGAGCGGGCCGAGGATCATGCCGACGACCACTGGCGCAGTCGGGAAGTCGAAGCGCCGCATGATCACGCCCAGCACGCCGATCGCATACAGCAGGAACAGGTCGAACGCACTCTGGCGCATGCCGTAGGCGCCGACAGTCGCGAAGATCAGGATGCCGGCATAGAGCTGTGGCTTGGGAATCTTGAGCAGCTTGACCCAGAGGCCGACCATCGGCAGGTTCAGCACGAGCAGCATCACGTTGCCGATGTAGAGCGAAGCGATCAGCGCCCAGACCAGGGCGGCCGAGGTGGTGAACAGCTGCGGGCCGGGCTGGATGCCGTAGTTCTGAAACGCACCCAGCAGGATCGCCGTGGTGTTGGAAGTCGGGATACCCAGCGTCAGCAGCGGGATCAACGCGGCCGTCACGGTCGCGTTGTTCGCGGCCTCGGGCCCGGCCACGCCTTCGATGGCGCCGGTCGTGCCGAACTCGGCCTTGGCATCCTTGTCCTTGGCAAGCTTCTTTTCCATCGCATAGCTAAGGAAGGTCGGTATCTCGGTGCCGCCGGCCGGGATGCAGCCGAAGGGCGTGCCGATGGCCGTGCCACGCAGCCAGGCCGGGATCGACCGCTTCCAGTCGCGCTTGCTCATGTGCACGCGGCTCAGCCTGTTCTGGCCCTCGACGACCTTGCCTTCATAGAGCACGGCGTAGAGCACCTCGGCCACGGCGAACAGGCCTACGGCCACGAGCACGATCTCGATGCCGTCGAGCATCTCCGGAATGCCGCCGGTGTAGCGGCCCTGGCCTGAGATCTGGTCGAGCCCGACACAGCCTGCCGCCAGGCCGATGAACAGCGCGGTCATGCCGCGAAGCGTGCTCTTGCCGAGCACCGCGCTCACCGTGGTGAAGGCCAGCAGCATCAGCAGGAAATATTCGGGCGGCCCGAGCTTGACGGCGAACTCGGCAACGAAGGGCGCGAACAGCGTGACGATCACCGTGGCGATGGTGCCGGCCACGAACGAGCCGATGGCCGCCGTCGCGAGCGCGGCGCCCGCGCGCCCGCTCTTGGCCATCTTGTTGCCTTCCATCGCCGTCACCATGCTGGCCGTCTCGCCGGGCGTGTTCAGCAGGATCGAGGTGGTCGAGCCGCCATACATGGCGCCGTAGTAGATGCCCGAGAAGAAGATCATCGAAGCCGTGACGTCGACCTTGGACGTGATCGGCAGCAACATCGCCACGGCCACCGCCGGACCGATGCCGGGCAGCACACCGACGGCCGTGCCGAGCGCGCAGCCGACCAGGCACCAGAGCAGATTCACGGGCGTGATGGCGGCCGCGAAGCCGGCCATGAGGGCGTTGAAGATGTCCATTCAAGACTCCCGACGGGCCGCCCCAAGAGAGGCTCGCGCCCCCTTGGGGAGCAGTGAACAAACGAAGTGAAGAACGTGGGTGCTCATACGGTCAGAACCAACCCGTCGAAGTCAGGCCAGGCAAGTTGATGGCCAGGAATTGCGTGAACGTCCAGAACACCGGCGCCGCGATGAGCGCACCGGTGACCACGTCGATGAGCCAGGTGCGCGGCGCGCCCGAGGGCTGGCCGGTCGCACGGCGCAGGCCCTGCACCGCCAGCACATAGCAAAGCGTGCAGCTCAGGATGAAGCCCAGCGTGGTGATCAGTGCGGCATTCAGCAGCAACCCCGCGGTCACCCAGACGAAGCCCGGCCAGTAGGCATGCTCGGCGCCGCTCGGCGCATCGAGATCGCGAAAGCCGCCGGTGCGCGCCTCCCGCAGGATGAACACGCCGCAGATCGTGAGCACGATCGACACCAGCCAGGGCAAAAAGTTGGGCCCCACGCCGCCGTATCCGGCGTCCGAGGAAATCCCGATCGCACCGCCCGCCAGCGCGATCCCGGTCAGCAGCACGCCGACCCCGACGGCCGTCTGCGGCCAGGACGCGCTACGCGCCGCAACGGCGCCAGATTCATCCAGGGGGGGAGAACTTGTTGTCATGAGTCTGCGTTCCACAAAGAGCACGGATCCCCCCTTCCAGAAACACCACGGAACCGGCTTTGCCGGGCCGTTGGTGTTGCCCCCGGCAGGGGTTGGCGAAAGCGACACGAAGTGCGCGAAGCCTGGGGGAGAGCCGGGTTCAGACCATCCCGGACTTGGCCATGATGGCGCGCAGGCTGGCGAAGTCGTCGTCCACGAACTTGGCAAACGCGTCGCCCGAGATCACTGCCGGCGTCCAGTCGTTCTTCTTGAGGGATTCGGCCCAGGCCGGGCTCTTCAGGGCGGCGAGCAGCATGTCTGTCAGCGCCTTGCGCTGCTCGGCCGAGATGCCGGGCGCGCCATACACGCCGCGCCAGTTGCCGATCTCCACATCGATGCCCTGCTCCTTCAGCGTGGGTACATCGATGCCGGGCAGGCGTCGCGGCGAGGTGACGGCGATGGCCTTCATCTTGCCGGCCGCGATGTACTCGGCGAATTCG
>CAIQMJ010001265.1 GCA_903872875.1 uncultured Variovorax sp. | reverse complement strand
GTCGGCTTCATCTTCACCACGCCGCCGCTGGCCGACCGGGCGCAGGGCCTGCCGTTCGCGCTGGGCTTCGACATGGACCGCGATGCGCCGCTGATCGCGACTGCCGGCGGTGCGTTCGGCGAGTCGTCACTGTCGTTCATGACGCCGCCCGATGCGGCCAACCTGTCGGCGCTGCGCAACCGCGGCGGCCGGATGATCGTCTACCACGGCACCAGCGATCCGGTGTTCTCGTCCGACGACACGGCCGCCTGGTACACGCGCGTGCAGGCCGCGAATGGCGGCGATGCGTCGGCCTTCGCGCGCTACTTCCCGGTGCCGGGCATGAACCACTGTTCGGGCGGCCCGGCCACCGACCAGTTCGACATGTTGACCGCGCTGGTCGACTGGGTCGAGCAGGGCCGGGCGCCCGATGCCGTGACCGCCAGCGCCCGTGGCGCGGGCACGCCGGTCTCCAACAACGAAGTGCCGGCCAGCTGGTCGCCGCAGCGCACGAGGCCGCTGTGCCCCTATCCGCGCGTCGCCGTTTACACCGGCGGCGACACCGAGCAGGCGGCCAGTTTCGCCTGCCGGCTTCCAACGCCCTGACCCGACCCCCAACTCCGAACCGACGATGGACTACCAGCCCCACCCCGACGACATCCGCTTCGTGCTGAACGCCGTGCTCGGCGCGCCTGCGCGCCTGCAGGCGCTTGCACCCTTTGCCGAGATCGACGGCGACCTGCAGGCACAGGTGCTGGAAGAGGCAGCCCGCTTCGTCGGCAGCGCGATCGCGCCGCTCAACCGCATCGGCGACACGGTCGGCTGCCGCTTCAATGCCGGCGCGGTGACCGCACCGCCCGGCTTCCCCGAGGCCTACCAGGCCTTCGTCGATGGCGGCTGGCCGGCGCTCGCGGCCGCGACGGCCGATGGTGGCCAGGGCCTGCCGGCGGTGCTCGAGGCCGTGCTCTACGAATGGCTCAGCGCGGCGAACCACGGGTTCACCATGGCGCCCGGCCTGCTGCATGGCGCCTACGACTGCCTGAAACACCACGGCAGCGATGAACTCAAGGCGCGGTACCTGTCGAAGATCGCGACTGGCGAATGGCTTGCGACCATGTGCCTGACCGAGGCGCATGCCGGCAGCGACCTCGGCCAGGTGCGTACGCGCGCCGTGCCGCAAGCCGACGGCAGCCTGCGCGTGAGCGGCAGCAAGATCTTCATCTCCGGCGGCGAACACGACCTGACGCCGAACATCGTCCATCTCGTGCTGTGCCGCCTGCCGGATGCGCCGGCCGGGCCCAAGGGCCTGTCGCTCGCATTGGTGCCGAAGCAGTTGCCCGACGGCACGCGCAACGCGGTGCACTGCGATCGCATCGAGGAAAAGATGGGCCTGCATGGCAGCCCGACCTGCGCGATGCGCTTCGACGAGGCGACCGGCTGGCTGGTCGGCGAGCCGAACCGTGGTCTGGCGGCGATGTTCGTGATGATGAATGCGGCGCGCCTGCACGTCGCGCTGCAAGGCATCGGGCTGCTCGATGCGGCCTGGCAGAAGGCCGATGCCTATGCGCGCGAGCGCCGCCAGATGCGTGCGCCCGGTCCTCAGCCGGCGAGCCGCGGCGACGAGGCGGCCTACCTGATCGCCGAGCATCCGGCGGTCCGCCGCATCCTCGACACCCAGCGTGCCTGGATCGACGGCGGACGCGCGCTGGCCTATCGCACCGCGGTGATGCTGGACGTGGCGAAGCACGACGCCGACCCGAAGGCCCAGGCACGTGCGCAGCGCTGGTGCGCGATGGTCACGCCGGTGCTCAAGGCCGCCTGCACGCAGCAGGGCTTCACCGGCGCGAGCGAATGCCTGCAGGTCTTCGGCGGCCATGGCTATGTGCGCGAATGGGGCATCGAACAGGTGCTGCGCGACGTGCGGGTCAGCATGATCTACGAGGGCACCAACGAGATCCAGGCGATCGACCTGCTGGTGCGCAAGGTGCTGCCCGATGGCGGCGCCGCGATGTCGGCCGTGCTGATCGAACTGCGCGACGAGCTCGACGCATCGCGCGAGATCGACGCCGATGCGCAGCGCCGGCTGGCCCAGCTGCGCTACCTGACGACCAGCATCGCGATGGCCGCGCATGCGGCGCCATCGCTGCCTTACGAGGTCGCCGACGACTACCTGCGTGTCACGATGCTGGCGATGCTGGGCTGGGCCTGGGCACGCATCGACCTGGCGGCTGGCAGTGCGGAAGGCATCGACGGCGAACGCTGGGCGCGCGCGTCGGCCGCGTTCCATCGCCACGTGCTGCCGGAATTCGAGATGCGGCTCGGCATGGTCAAGCGCGCCTGCGATGCGGTCACCGCAGCGGCGACTGCGGCGGCGCATGCGTGACGTGATGCCGGCCGAAGCGCCTGACGCACTGCGATAGGCTCGCCGCATGGCTACGACACGCAAGAAGATTCCCGATGCGACGGCACCCGCAACCGGTGGCGCCGCTGCCCTCAAGGCCGAACGGCTCGACACCAGCGTGCTCGAGAAGCTCGTCGGCTACAACGCGCGGCGCGCCTGGCTCGTGGTCACCGCGCTGTTCGCCGAACGCATGGCGGTCTACGGCCTCAAGCAGGCCGATTTTTCGGTGCTGTCGCTGCTGGCGCACAACCCCGGCGCGACCTCGCGCGAGCTCTGCGCAACGCTCGACATCCTGCCACCCAACCTGGTGAGCCTGATCGCCGCGATGGACAGCCGCGGACTGATCGAACGGCGTCCGCATCCGCGCGACGGCCGCGCGCTCGGCCTGCACCTGACGCCGGCCGGCGAGCAACTGATCGCCGAGGCCGAACGCGCCGTGGTGCAGCTGGAGGCGGAAGCCAGCGCGCGCCTCAGCGCCCGCGAGCGCGGCACGCTGGTGCGGCTGCTGCAGAAGGTTTATCTGTAGCGCTGGAGCGCTATGGCGCGGCGGCCGGGCCCGACGAACTCAGGCGAAGAAGCCGTCCCAGACCAGCTTGAGCCCGGTCAGCAGCATGCCGGCATAGACGAAGCGATAGAACCAGGTCGCGTCGATCCGGCGCGCGATCCAGATGCCGATCCACACGCCCAGCGGCGCGAAGGGCAGCAGCACCAGCGAGGTCGCCATGTTGCGCAGGTCGAGCAGCCCGAGCCATGCGTAGGGAATCCATTTGCCGAGATTCACCGCGAAGAACAGGTAGGCCATGGTCGCGGTGAACACGACCGGCTTGAGCCGCATCGGGATCACATAGGCATTGACCGGCGGGCCACCCGCATGCGCGATGAAGCTGGTGAAGCCCGAGATCGCCGTCAGGATGGCGCCGACCCACTTCGGCGCATGCGGGTCGCCGGGCTTGGGCGGAAACAGTACCCGCTGCGCGAGGAACAGCAGCGTGAACACGCCGACGATGCCGGCCACCGTGTGCGGCGACAGCCAGCGGAACAGCAGCGCGCCGATGACCACGCCGACCAGCCCGCACGGAATCAGGAACTTGAGCAGCGCCGCATCGAAGTCGCGCCGAAACGCGGCGATGCCGAGCAGGTCCATCAGCAGCAACACCGGCATCAGCATGGCTGCCGCCTGCGGCACCGTGACGGCCAGCGCCATCAGCGGCACGGCGAGCGAGCCGAAGCCCGCGCCGAAACCGCTCTTGCTGATGCCGAGCAGCAGCACGGCCGGAATGGCGACGACGTAGAAGAACGGGTCGCTGACGATCGGCAGGCTCAAGCGCCTGCTGCCCGACGTTCGGCGTGCAGGTTCACACGCGTTCGAGGATCACGGCGATGCCCTGGCCCACGCCGATGCACATCGTGCACAGCGCATAACGGCCGCCACCCTTGTGCAGCTGGTTCACCGCCGTGGTCGCGAGCCGCGCGCCGCTGGCGCCCAGCGGATGGCCCAGCGCAATCGCACCGCCGTTGATGTTGACGCGCGCATCGTCGTCCTTCAGGCCGAGCAGGCGCAGCACCGCGATGCCCTGCGCCGCGAAGGCTTCGTTGAGTTCGATCACGTCGATCTGGTCGATCGTCAGGCCGGTCAGTGCCAGCACCTTCTGGGTGGCGGGCGCGGGGCCGATGCCCATGACGCGCGGCGCGACGCCAGCGGTCGCCATGCCGACGATGCGGGCGCGCGGCGTGAGGCCGTACTTGCCGGCCATCGCTTCGCTGGCAAGCAGCAGCGCCACGGCGCCGTCGTTCACGCCGCTGGCGTTGCCGGCCGTCACCGTGCCGTCGGGCCGCACCACGCCCTTGAGCTTGGCGAGCGCCTCGAGGCTGGTGTCGCGCGGATGCTCGTCCTTGCTCACGATGATCGGGTCGCCCTTCTTCTGCGGCACGTGCACCGGCACGATCTCGCTGTCGAAGAAGCCGGCCTTCTGTGCCGCGACGGCACGCTGCTGCGAGGCCAGCGCCATGCGGTCCTGCGCCTCGCGCTCGATCTTGTAGTCGGTCGCCACGTTCTCGGCGGTCTCGGGCATCGAGTCGACGCCGTACTGCGCCTTCATGAGCTTGTTGACGAAGCGCCAGCCGATCGTCGTGTCGTAGACCGCGTTGTTGCGGCTGAAGGCGCTCTCTGCCTTCGGCATCACGAAGGGCGCGCGGCTCATGCTCTCGACGCCGCCCGCGATCATCAGCCCGGCTTCGCCCGACTTGATGGCGCGCGCCGCGGTGCCGACCGCGTCCAGGCCCGAACCGCACAGGCGGTTGATGGTGGCGCCGCCGAGTTCCATCGGCAGGCCGGCCAGCAGCGCCGACATGCGCGCGACGTTGCGATTGTCCTCGCCGGCCTGGTTGGCGCAGCCGTAGAGCACGTCGCTCACGGCCTGCCAGTCGACGCCCTTGTTGCGTTCCATCAGCGCCTTCAGCGGGATGGCGCCGAGGTCGTCGGTGCGGATGCTGCTCAGCGCGCCGCCGTAGCGGCCGAAGGGCGTGCGGATGGCGTCGCAGATGAAGGCTTCTTGATTGCTCATGTTCGGTGTCTCCAGGATGTTCAGGCAGCGATCGGCAGGCCGACCAGCTTTTCGAGTTCGGCGTGTTCGAGGCCCTCGACCTTGTCGATCAGCTTGAGCCCGCCGGGCGTGCATTCGAGTGTGGCGAGATCGGAATAAACGCGCTTGACGCAGCCGATGCCGGTCAGCGGATAGCCGCATTTCTCGACGATCTTGCTCTCGCCCTTCTTGGTCAGAAGGTCCATCATGACCCAGGTCTGCTTGGCACCGATGGCGAGGTCCATGGCGCCGCCGACCGCGGGAATCGCGCCTTCTTCACCGGTGCTCCAGTTGGCCAGGTCGCCGGTCGCCGACACCTGGAACGCGCCGAGCACGCAGATGTCCAGATGGCCGCCGCGCATCATCGCGAAGCTGTCGGCGTGGTGGAAGAACGCGCCGCCGGGCAGCAGCGTGACGGGCTGCTTGCCCGCGTTGATCAGGTCGTAGTCTTCCTCGCCAGCGGCCGGCGCGGGGCCCATGCCGAGGATGCCGTTCTCGCTCTGGAGCACGACCTCGCGGCCGGCCGGCAGGTGGTTGGCCACCAGCGTGGGCTGGCCGATGCCGAGGTTGACGACGGCGCCGTCGAAGATGTCCTGCGCGACGCGCGCGGCGAGCTGGTCCTTGGTGCGACGTTGGTAGGTCATGTGTGCTCCTTATGCCGCTTTCTTGAAGCCGCCGGCTTGCGTGGCAATTCGCTCGACCTGCACGATCTGCTTCACGAAGATGCCGGGCGTCACGATGGTCTCGGGGTCGATGGTGCCGAGCTCGGCGATCTCGTGCACGGTCGCGATGGTCTTTTTCGCGGCCATCGCCATCACCGGGCCGAAGTTGCGCGCGGCCTTGCGGTAGACCAGGTTGCCCCAGCGGTCGCCCTTCTCGGCCTTGATCAGCGCCACGTCGCCGTGGATCGGATATTCGAGCACGTACCGCTTGCCGTTGATCTCGCGCGTCTCGCGGTCGCCGGCCAGCTGCGTGCCGTAGCCGGTCGGGCAGAAGAAGGCACCGATGCCGGCACCGGCGGCGCGGATGCGCTCGGCCAGGTTGCCTTGCGGCACCAGTTCGAGTTCGAGCTTGCCGCTGCGGTACAGGCCGTCGAACACCTGGCTGTCGGCCTGGCGCGGGAAGCTGCAGATGATCTTGCGCACGCGGCCGGCCTTCAGCAGCGCGGCCAGGCCGGTCTCGCCGTTGCCGGCGTTGTTGTTGACGACGGTGAGGTCCTTCGCGCCCTGCGCGATCAGGCCGTCGATCAGTTCGTTGGGAATGCCGGCGGTGCCGAAGCCGCCGATCAGGACGGTGGCGCCGTCCTGGATGCCGGCCAGCGCATCGGCGACGGAGGCGGCGATCTTGTTGATCATGGAGAAGTCTCCGGAAGGGTGGACGAAACGGATGCGTGCATCGGCAAGGGCACGAGGCGGCTGGCAAGGCAGATGTCCCGGGCCGCTCCCGATCCAGTCGCGGCACATTTGTTCGACATACGAACATTTGTTCTTATAATGAATTCTAGAGAAGATCAACCCGCATGGCAATCACCCGCTCCAAGCCGGCCGACACGGCCGAACAGCCCGTCCCGCAATCCCCGGCGCCGGGCGACAGCTACGTGCAG
>CAIQMJ010001264.1 GCA_903872875.1 uncultured Variovorax sp. | reverse complement strand
GGCTGTCCATCTCCTCGGGCAGCAGCACCATGTCCCGGTGGTCGGCCTCGCCGCTCAGCAGCTTCGTGCGGCAGGTGCCGCAGGTGCCGCTCTCGCACGAGGACGCCGCGTTGCAGCCGTGCTCGTGGAGCACCGACAGGATGGACTTGCCGACGGGCACCTCGAACGCCGCACCTGAGCTGGCCAGCTTCACCATGAAGGGCTTGTCGTCGGGCCGCACGCCCCCGCCCTCGTTGAAGCTCTCGAAATGCACGTTGGCCGGCGACCAGTGGCCCGTCATGTCGCGCACCGCCTCCATCAGCGCGCGCGGGCCGCAGCAGTACACGTGGGCCGTGTTGGGCTTCTCCAGCGCCGGCCAGAGGTCGAAGGCGCGCGCGGGGTCCCCGTGGCTGTGGTGGATCCGCACGCGGCTCTTGAGCTTGGGGGCGCCGAGCTCCTCGCGGAAGGCCGCGGTCTCGGGAAAACGCGTCAGGTAGATGAGCTTCCACTGTGCCGGCGGCAGTTCGCCGAACGAGCGGATCATGGACAGGATCGGGGTGATGCCGATGCCGCCCGCGACGAAGAGGTAGCCCTTTGCGTTCTCGACCAGCGGGAAGGCATTCGAAGGCAGCGACGTGGGCAGCGTATCGCCCTCATGCAGTTCCTCGTGCATGGAGAGCGAGCCGCCCAGCCCCTCCGGTTCGCGCTTGACCGCAATAACGTAGCGATTGCGCTCCACAGGAGCGTTGCACAGCGAATACTTGCGCAGCAAGCCATTGGGGGCCTGGACCTTGACATGCGATCCTGGCGTGAACGATGGCAGCTTGCTGCCATCGGGGTGTACCAATTCGAAGCTGCGAATATCGCGAGCAATGTCGAGGATCCGCGCAACGCGCAACGGCATTTGCGTATCGGAATGGGTTTGAGGTGGGGTTGGCATCATGACGTACGACTACTCGGCTTTCAGCTGCGCCCGCTCGGCGGCGTCGGTAACCTGGTCCTTCTCTGCACGCAGCGCCAGCGCGAGCTGTTCGGGCGTCCCGCCCGCCGGGTCGACGCCTGCGGTGCGCAGCTGCTCGATAACTTCGGGGACCTTAATGATTCTGTTGATCTCAGCATTGATCTTGGAAATGACCTCGCTCGGCGTACCGGTCTTCGCCAGCACTGCGACCGTGAATGCAAAGTCGAAGCCGGGGATTTTTTCTGCCAAAGTGGGCATCTGGGGTGCGAGCAGGGAACGCGTCGTCGAATTGGTGGCCAGAAGACGGGCCTGGCCCGACTTGACAAAGCCCATGAGCGACGGCGGTGAAGCGAACACCATGTCCACCTGTCCGCCGATCATCGCGGGGACCGAGGCGGCGCTGCCCTTGAACGGAATGTGCGTCATCGAAATGCCCAGACGAGCATTCATCGCCTCCATCGTCAGGTGGTGGATGCTGCCGTTGCCGGCGGAGCCGTAGTTGAGGCCCCGTGGCTTCGCCTTGGCCAGCGCGACGAGTTCTTCCAGCGTATTCGCTTTGACATTCGAATTGACTGCGAGGAACAGCGGGGCCTTGCCGACGAGAGCGACCGGCATGAAGTCTTTGGCCGCGTCATAGGAAATCCTCTTATTGATCAAAGGCGTTATTGACAGCATGGGCCCATCGGTCACCAGCAGCGTGTAGCCGTCAGCAGGGGACTGCTGGATCGCGGAGGCAGCGACCGAGCCACCCGCACCGGCCCGGTTGTCGACGTAGACCGCCTGCCGTAGCGTATCGCCGAGCGCCTTGGCGATGATACGCGCCACCGTGTCGGGAAGGCCGCCGGAGGCATAGGGAACGACGAGCTTGATGGCGCGGCTAGGATAGGCCTGGGCATGGGCCAGGGAGCCGAATGCGAGTTGGGCGATGCAGGCCAGGCCAACCAGCCAGGCGGGGATCTTGTGCTTCATGGTGGGTGTCTCCAGTTGTGGGTGGTGCGGGATCAGATGCTGTAGGTCTCGTAGGTCGCGGGGTGGAAGAGCTCGCTGACCGGCACGTGGCGCGATGACAGGCCCTGCTCGTAGTGGGCCCGCACGAAGGTCTCCAGCGTCCTGGCCGAGGCCGCCACGCCGTACGACCAGAAGTCGTCCCCCATCGCCTCGCGGGCAGCCTGCAGCTGCTCCTCGACGAAGGGCAGCGTGACCTTGGTGGCAGAGGTGTCCGAAAGCAGTTCCAGCGCGGCGGCCTTGGATTGGGTGAAGGCCTTGACGATGGCGGCAGGAAGCCAGGGGTGCTTGGCGGCGAGTTCCTTCCTGATGGCCGCCACGTGCATGATCGGGAACACGCCCGTACGCCGGTAGTAGTCCCGGGCCATCGCGGTCGGGTCGTCGAATAGCCAGCCGATGTTTGGGTTGGCGAGAGCCGACCGGCTCGGTGGGCGAGGCGCCATGAAGCCATCGATCTCCCCGCGGTCTAGCATCTGCGAGATCGTCGCCCCCTCGGGCGCCTGCTCGATCCGGACGTCGTCCGGCAGCTGCAGCTTGACCTTCTCGGGCCGCCCAGGCGTCTCGATACCCCCGCGCACCCATGTCACGTCGGAGGGACGCACGCCGAAATCGTCCTGCAGGATCGCGCGCGCCCACACATTGGCTGTGAGCTGGTATTCAGGCAAGCCGATGCGCTTACCCTTAAGGTCTTCCGGCCCGCGGATGCGGTCCTTGCGCACGTAGATCGACGTATGCCGAAACGCTCGCGACAAAAAGACAGGCAGCGCGATGTAAGGGCACTCACCTCGCGAGTGCT
>CAIQMJ010001263.1 GCA_903872875.1 uncultured Variovorax sp. | reverse complement strand
CGTGATCAACCTGCTCGACACGCCCGGCCACAAGGACTTCTCCGAAGACACCTATCGCGTGCTGACCGCCGTCGACTCGGCGCTGATGGTGATCGACGCGGCTAACGGCGTGGAAGCACAGACCCGCCGGCTGATCGAGGTCTGCCGCCAGCGCGACACGCCCATCATCACCTTCGTCAACAAGATGGACCGCGAGGTGCGCGAGCCGCTCGACATCCTGGACGAGGTGGAACGCGAGCTCGGCATGCCTTGCGTTCCGATGACCTGGCCGGTAGGCCAGGGCAAGAGCTTCCGCGGGATCATGAACCTGCGCACGCAGGCGATGACCGTGTTCGAGTCGGGCAGCGAACGGCTGCCGCACGACTTCGAAACCATTTCGCTGTCGGACCGCGACACGCTCACCAAGCGCTTCGGTGCCGACTTCGAGAGCGCCATGGACAGCATGGAGCTGGCCACCGGCGCGTCGCCCACCTGGGACCATGCGGCCTTCCTCGCGGGCAAGCAGACGCCCGTGTTCTTCGGCTCCGGCGTGAACAACTTCGGCGTGATGGAAGTGCTCGACGCGCTGGTCGACCTGGCACCGCAGCCGCAGTCGCGCACCAGCACCACGCTGGTCAACCGGCAACCGGTGGTCAGGGAAATCCTGCCCGAGGACAAGGACTTCGCCGGCGTGGTCTTCAAGGTGCAGGCCAACATGGACGCCAACCACCGCGACCGCATCGCCTTCGTGCGGATGGCCTCCGGCAAGTACACGCCGGGCATGAAGCTGAAGGTGCAGCGCACGTCGAAGGAACTGCGGCCGACCAGCGTCGTGACCTTCATGAGCCAGCGCCGCGAGGCGGTCGAAGAAGCCTATGCCGGCGACATCGTCGGCTTCACGACGCACGGCGGCGTGCAGTTGGGCGACACCATCACCGACGGCGCCAATCTGCAGTTCACCGGCCTGCCCTTCTTCGCGCCCGAACTCTTCATGACCGTGATCCTGAAGAACCCGCTGCGCACCAAGCAACTGCAGCAGGGCCTGGCCCAGCTCGGCGAGGAAGGGGCGATCCAGGTGTTCCGCCCCGAAGTCGGCGGCCCGATGCTGCTGGGCGCGGTCGGCCAGCTGCAGTTCGAGGTCGTGCAGCATCGCCTGAAGGCCGAGTACGACGCCGACGTGCGACTCGAAGGCTGCCAGTACACCGGCGCGCGCTGGATCACGGCGGACACTCCCGCCGAGCTGCGCGAGTTCGTCAATGCCTACCCGGCGCGCATGGCGCTCGATGCTGCGAACACGCTGGCCTATCTCTGCACTTCGCCGTACGACGTGCGGCTCGCGCAGGAACGCTTTCCGAAGATCCACTTCCACCCGCTGCGCGAGCATGCGGGGCTGACGCTGCAGTCCGCAGGCTGATGCGCGCGCCGCCGTCCCATGCAGGTCTGCAGTTCCTGCGCTTCGGCGTGGTCGGCGTGGCCGGTCTCCTGGTGGACCTTGCCGTCCTTTTTCTGCTCGCACCCCTGCTCGGCTGGTACGCCGCGCGCGTGCTGTCCTTTCTGGCGGCGGCGACCGCCACCTGGGGGCTGAACCGCCGTTTCACCTTCGCCGACGCGCACGCCGCGCCGCTCACCTCGATCGGGCAGGAATACCTGCGCTACCTGGGCTCGATGCTCGGCGGCGCCGTACTCAACTATGGCGCGTACCTGCTGGTTCTGCACTGGATCAGCGGGTCCCTCGGCGCCACTTTGGGTGTCATGGCGGGCAGCTGCGCGGGGCTGTTCTCCAACTTCTTCGCCGCGCGCCATCTGGTGTTCCGGCAGGCGCGCGCGGGGTCGATGCGCCCCCTGGCCGAATGGCCCCTGGCCGACAGGAAACGCATCCGTGGTGTCTTCACCGACATCGACGACACGCTGACGACCGACGGTGCCATCACGCCCGACGCACTGCAGGCACTGGCGGACCTGCGGGCTGCGGGCCTGCAGGTCATTGCCATCACGGGGCGGCCGGTCGGCTGGAGCGAGCCCTTCGCAGCCGCATGGCCGATCGATGCAATCGTGGCGGAGAACGGTGCGGTGGCGCTGGTCCCCGGATCGTCGAAGCGCTACCAACAGGATCCAGCCACGCGCACCGCCAACTTCGCGCGCATGCAGCAGGTGCTCGAACGCATCGAGCGCGAAATCCCCGGCGCGCGGCGTGCCACCGACTCGCCCGGCCGCGAGTGCGACATCGCGATCGACCACAGCGAGTTCACGCCCCTGGACGAGTCGCAGATCGCGGCCGTCGTCGCGTTGATGCACAGCGAGGGCCTGCACGCCACGGTCAGCAGCATTCACATCAACGGGTGGTTCGGCGCGCACAACAAGCTCGAAGGAGCGCGCTGGATCCTGCGGGAACTCGCCGGCCGCACGCTGGACGACGAGATGGTCTGCTGGGCCTATGTCGGCGACTCGACCAACGACCAGTTGATGTTCCAGTCCTTCGAGAACAGCATCGGCGTCGCCAATGTGGCGCGCTTCGTGCCGAAGCTGCAGCACCTGCCGCGCTACGTGGCGCTGGGTGAACGCGGCGCCGGGTTCACGGAAGTGGCGCGGGCCGTTCTCGCAGCGCGCTGAACCTGCGGGGCGCGGGGCCTGGACGCGCCCCGGCGGCGCGCCCCGCTTTTAGACGGCAGCGCCCGTCCACTGCGACGCCGGCATGGGCCGCGTCGTCCGGAGGTCCGGCGACACGCTGCTTCCGAAGCCAGGCGCCGCCAGGGAATCGATCGCCACGCATCCGCCCTCCATCCGCAGTCGCGCGCGGCCATCCTCGCGGTGATACAGGTCCGGATGCGCCAGCAGGAACGCATCTGCCTCCGCTGCGGGCCGGCCGTTGAAGCCGTCGATGAAGTGATGTGCGTTGCGCTCCACATGCGCAATGCCCAGCAGGCCCACGAGCGCCAGGTCCTGCTGTACCGACAAGCCGGGCTGAGTCGTCAGATCTTCGGCCGACATGAAGCAATGTGCAGCTTCGGCCGCGTTCCACATGCGGCAGCGCGCCAGATTGATCAGCGACTTGTAGAAGCCTTTACAGGCCTTCGACGACACGCCCGCATAGCCCAGCGCACGCGCCCGCAGGAAGCTGTCGATCTCGCCGTCGGACTCGTCGATGATCACCGGCCGGCAGGCGGCGAGCGCCGCCACGGGCGCGGTCAAGGCCTTGCTGCGCGGGATCGGCTGCTCGATCAGCAGCGTCGACGCGCACAGCCGGCACAGCGATGGCCGTGCCTGCATCGCCTGCCACAGCG
>CAIQMJ010001262.1 GCA_903872875.1 uncultured Variovorax sp. | reverse complement strand
TACGGCCTGATCACCACGCAGTACGTCGGCGGCAGGGTGCAGAAGTTCGACGACCTGCCGCCCGGCTTCGTCGGCAACATCGACAAGCAGATGCCGCAGGACGGCCGCCCCGCGCACAGCAAGCCACCGATGTCCGAGCAGGACATCGCCGACCTGGCCTGCTTCCTCAACACCCTGACGGACGGCTATCAGCCGCCCGCCGAAGCGCCGACCTCCGGCCCTTGCATTCAATGACCACCATGCGATCACCCCTCTCCGTTGCCCCCTGCGCGATGGCATTGGCCCTCGGCCTTGCCGCCTGCACCGGCGCCGATGCGCCGAGCGATGCCGTCTTCACCGCCGCGATGCAGAACTACCTGGCGCGGCATGGCGACCTGTGCCTGGCGAAGAGCCACTGGCCGATCGACGTCACGCAGCACGAAATCGACGTCGGTGGCCGCAACGCACGCCAGATGCCGGTGCTCGAACGGCTCGGCCTCGTGAACTCGACCGTCGCCGAGGTCGATGTCGACGACGAAGGCACGCTGCACCACATGAAGGTGCGCCGCTTTGCATTGACCGACGCCGGCCGCAAGTACTACGTGATGCGCGAGACCGGCAATGGCGGCGCGGCGGTGCAGGGCGACTTCTGCGCAGCCCACCTGAGCCTGGACCGCGTCGTCGGCTGGAAGCTCAACCCCGCGGCCGAAGGCCGACCGCAGCGCGCCGTCGTCAGCTACACCTACAAGATCGACCCGGCACCCTGGACGTCCGACGCCGAAGCGCAGCGCGTCTTTCCGGTGGTGGCCGGCGTCGTGCGCGGCGCGGGTACGGCGCAGCTGCAGGAGAGCTTCAGGCAGACGAAGGACGGATGGGTTCCCGCCGAGCTCGAAGGCTCATGAGAGGCGGCGTACTCGATGCGGTGCCGCAGGTCGTGCGCTTTGCGCCGGCGCTCGGCGCGTGGGTGCGGGGGCACCTGGCCGGCGGTCATGGACCGGACGCGCTGATCGAGGCCATGCAGGCGCAGGGCATGGCGGGCGATGCGGCGCGGGCCATCGTCACGGCTTTCGTTCAGGCGCGGCGTGACGGCAGGGCGCCGCCGATCGATGTGGTCGACCTGCCGATGCCTTCGGCAACCGATCCGGCCGCCCCGGATGGGGTGTCGGCCTACCGCTACGGGTCGCAGCGCCTGAAGCCGGAGCGTGTGTTGGCGGCGGCCGATCGCAGCGTGCGTGTCATCGCCCGTGCCGACCAGCCGGAGCTGGCCGTTCTCGACGGCGTGATCGAGGCGGACGAATGCGAGGAACTGATCGCGCTGGCCCGCAGTCGCCTGCGGCCATCGACCGTGGTCGACCCGGCCACCGGACGGGACACCGTGAGCGGCCTGCGCGCGAGTTTCGGCATGTTCTTCCGGCCGATGGAAAACCCGCTGGTGGCGCGGCTGGACCGGCGCATGGCCGCGCTGATGAACCTGCCGGTCGAGCACGGCGAAGGGCTGCAGGTTCTGCACTACCCCGAGGGCGCCGGCAGTGCGCCGCACTTCGACTTCCTGGTGCCGTCGAACGCTGCCAACCGTGAGTCGCTGGCGCGCAGCGGCCAGCGCGTCAGCACACTCGTCACCTACCTCAACGACGTGCCCGAGGGCGGGGAAACCGTGTTTCCGGCGGCCGGCTGGACCGTGTCTCCGCAGCGCGGCCATGCGGTGTGCTTCGCGTACTGCAATGGCGAGGGCGAGGTCGACCATGCGTCGCTGCATGCGAGCCGTGCCGTGCTGCGCGGCGAGAAGTGGGTCGCGACCAAGTGGATGCGCGCGCGGCGCTTCGTCAGCGCGGACGCTCAGGCGAAACCGTAGGGCCCCGGGAACCGGCCGATGGTGCTCAGGTGGCTCAGCAAGCCCTGCGCCGGATCCCACCGATGCAGCATGCAGGCAGGCGGCGCCAGCCAGGACTGCGGCTGGGCATCCGGCGCGAACCGCAGCGCGATTTCCGTCGTGGTGCTCGGGCATGACGCCACCACCGTGCCGGCCCAGCGCCGCAGCATCGTGCGGTGCACGTGGCCGCACAGCACCAGCTCGACGCAGCCGAAGTCCTGCAGCACGGCGGCCAGCGGCGCCGGGTCCATGTAGCGGTAAGTGTCCATGTAGGGGATGCCACTCACGAAGGGCGGGTGGTGCAGCAGGACGACCGTCGGCCTGGCTGGAGCGGCAGCCAGCGTCGTCCGCAGCCATTGCAGGCCGGCGGCATCGATGTCGCCATGGTGCCTGCCCGGCACGCACGAATCGAGACCGATGAGCCGCACCGGATGCGTGTCGACGCACCAGTGCAAGGCGCCTTCGCACGGCAGGTAGGCGTGGTCGGCAAAGGCCGTGCGGAAGTTCTCGCGGTGGTCGTGGTTGCCGGGAATCACCAGGAATGGCATGGCCAGCTGCGCAAGGCGGGCTCGGGCGGCCTGGTATTCGTCGGGCTGTCCGTGGTCGACGATGTCGCCGCCCACCAGCACCACGTCGGGCTGTGGGTCGAGCGCATTCAGGTGGCGCACGGCGTCTTCGAGCATCGCGTTGGAATCGACCACGCCCTGGTAGAGCTGGCCTTCGGGCCGGACGTGGAGATCGGAGATGTGGCCGATGAGCATGGCGAGTCATGAAGTGCGGAGGACACCAAGCATGCGGCATTGCGGGCCGGCGGCGGGTGGCCGCATCTCGATCGTTGTCTGCCCGCGACAGCTTCGGGTCACGTTCGGTTGACGGTGTTCGGAGCGCTCAGCGTCGACTCGATG
>CAIQMJ010001261.1 GCA_903872875.1 uncultured Variovorax sp. | reverse complement strand
GTCACGCGCTGCTTGAGCTCGATCTTGGCGATCTCGGGGCGCTTCTCGTTGAGCAGGAACGAAGCGACTTCGACAGGCACCTGCACGTGCACGGCGGCCGTGTTGTCCTTCAGGCACTCTTCCTGAATGATCCGCAGGATCTGGAGCGCGCTCGATTCGGTGTCGCGGATGTGGCCGGAGCCGCCGCAACGCGGGCAGGGGATCGAGGAGCCTTCGCTGAGCGCCGGTTTCAGGCGCTGACGGCTCATTTCCATCAGACCGAACTTGCTGATCGAGCCGAACTGGACGCGTGCACGGTCCTGGCGCAGCGCGTCGCGCAGGCGGCTTTCGACTTCGCGGCGGTTCTTCGACTCGTCCATGTCGATGAAGTCGATGACGATCAGGCCGCCCAGGTCGCGCAGGCGCATCTGGCGGGCCACTTCGTCGGCGGCTTCGAGGTTGGTGCGGGTCGCGGTTTCCTCGATGTCGCCGCCCTTGATGGCGCGGGCCGAGTTCACGTCGACCGAGACCAGCGCCTCGGTGTGGTCGATCACGATCGCGCCGCCGCTCGGAAGCTGCACGGTGCGGGCGTAGGCCGACTCGATCTGGTGCTCGATCTGGAAGCGGCTGAACAGCGCCGCGTCGTCACGGTAGCGCTTCACGCGGGCGGCATGCTCGGGCATGACGTGCGCCATGAACTGCTGCGCCTGCTCGTAGATGTCGTCGGTGTCGATCAGGATGTCGCCGATGTCGTGATTGAAGTAATCACGAATGGCGCGGATGACGAGCGACGATTCCTGGTAGATCAGGAAGGCGCCCTTGCCGCCCTTGGCTGCGCCGTCGATGGCGGTCCAGAGCTTGAGCAGGTAGTTCAGGTCCCACTGCAGCTCAGGCGCCGAGCGGCCGATGCCGGCGGTGCGGGCAATGATGCTGGCTCCCTTCGGGTATTCCAGCTGGTCCATCGCCTCCTTGAGTTCGGCGCGGTCGTCACCTTCGATGCGACGCGAGACGCCACCGCCACGCGGGTTGTTCGGCATCAGCACTACGTAGCGGCCGGCCAGCGAGATGAAGGTCGTCAGGGCTGCGCCCTTGTTGCCGCGCTCTTCCTTCTCGACCTGGATGACCAGTTCCTGGCCTTCGCGGATCACGTCCTGAATGCGGGCCTGGCCTGCCGACACGCCTTCGGCGAAGTACTGCTTGGAGATTTCCTTGAACGGCAGGAAGCCGTGGCGGTCTTCGCCGTAGTCGACGAAGCAGGCTTCGAGCGAAGGCTCGACCCGGGTCACGACCGCCTTGTAGATATTGCCCTTGCGCTGTTCGCGCCCTTCGATTTCGATTTCGTAGTCGAGGAGCTTCTGCCCGTCGACGATGGCCAGGCGGCGCTCTTCCGGCTGCGTGGCGTTGATCAACATCCGCTTCATGATGCGTTGTCCTTGTAGGTATGCGTTCGAACCGGCCCATGACGGGCCAACGATGCACGGACGACGCTTGTGAAACGAGGGGAATTGCCGCTGTTCCAGGATGTCTTGGCTGCAGCGCGATCTGCGCACAGCCGTCTCGGGCGTCAGCCCAAGGACAGCAAGGGTGGGGGGGCGTGGATGGGTGCGAGCCCGATGTGGTGTCGATTGGCCAGGTGGGTGATGGCCGGTTGCGCAAGGGTGGCGCGCGCTGCGGGCGGTTCAATGCCGCGGGCCGCTGGCAACAGCCAGTGGAGGCAACGCAGACATATTCGAACCAGCAGCATCAACACAAGTGAACTCGCTTCGATCCGCCGGCAGATTGAAGCCTGCCGGCTGGGTATTCCGTATCGGTGTTTCGTGGGCGTCGGCTTGACTCGAGCGTCCGATCTGCCACTTTGCGCTGGAGCGCGGGGTTTGCAGGCGGGGCACCAAAGCGGCATCGACCTCACAGCGCTTTCGGGGGTGCTCTAAACTTCTGTTTAATCAAGCACTTATAGAAACGCGCTGGTGAAAAACATTATAGGTGCGAAGCCTGAACCCTCGGCCGCAGAAGTCCGTTTTTTGACAGTCGATGACGATTCGGCGGGTCAACGGCTGGACAATTTTCTGTTCCGCCATCTGAAAGGCGTGCCCAAGACCCATGTCTACCGGATCATCCGGTCGGGCGAGGTGCGCATCAACAAGGGCCGCGCGCAGGCCGACAGCCGGGTCGAGGCCGGTGACGTGCTGCGTCTGCCGCCGGTGCGTGTGGCCGCGCGCTCGGAAGAGGGCGCCACGCCGCCCGCGCCCGGACGCGAATTTCCGCTGCTGATGGAGGACGAGGCGATGTTCGCCATCGACAAGCCGGCTGGCGTTGCCGTGCATGGCGGCAGCGGCGTCAGCTTTGGCGTGATCGAGCAATTGCGCACCGCGAGGCCGGGCGCGAAATTCCTCGAACTGGTGCACCGCCTCGACCGCGAGACCTCCGGCATCCTCCTGGTCGCCAAGAAGCGCAGCGCACTCACCGCGCTGCAGGACCAGTTCCGGGAGCGCGAAACCGGCAAGACCTACCTGGCGCTGGTCGATGGCACCTGGCCGGCCAATCGCAAGGTGCTCGACGCACCGCTGGCCAAGTACCTGCTGCCGGGCGTGCCGGGCTCGAGCGAGGCCGGCGAGCGCCGCGTGCGCGTGGTCGCCAAGGACCATCCCGATGCGATGCGCGCCATCACGCTGGTGCGCGTGGTCGGCAGCCTGACGCTGCCGGGCGACGCGCAGACGATGTCGCTGCTGGCCGTCACCATCAAGACCGGACGCACGCACCAGATTCGCGTGCACCTCGCTTCCGCGGGCCACGCGATCGCCGGCGACGACAAGTACGGCGCCTTCGAGCGCAACAGGCAGTTGCAGAAGCTCGGCCTGAAGCGCATGTTCCTGCACGCTTGGCGGCTGCAGTTCAATCACCCCGCGGGCGGCAAGCGCGTTGCGCTGCAGGCCGGCCTTCCGCCCGAACTCGAGGCGCTCGTTCCTGCGGACCTGCGCGACACGCTCGCCGCATCACCCACCACCCCACACCATGACTGACACCTCTTCCCGCCGCTTCGACCTGATCGCCTTCGACTGGGACGGCACCTTGTTCGACTCGACGCGGCTCATCGCGCGCTGCATCCAGCTGGCGGTCGTCGACGTCGGCGGCGCCCAGCCGAGCGAGCGCGATGCCGCCTGGGTGATCGGCCTGGGCCTTGGCGAGGCGCTGGCC
>CAIQMJ010001260.1 GCA_903872875.1 uncultured Variovorax sp. | reverse complement strand
CGCCGAGGGGGTCGAGTCGATCGCCCATGGCGATGCGCTGCTCGCCCTTGGCTGCAACTTCGGCCAGGGGTACGGGATCGCCAAGCCGCTGGCTGCAGGGCAGGTACCGGCGTGGATCGCAGGCTTCGAAAGCAATCCGCCCTGGGGGCGCGGTTCCGATTGCTGAGGCGGGGGAGCGAGCATCGCGTAAGGCATGTCCGACTCGATCCGACGAATGAAAAAAAAGGGCCCCGAGCGGGCCCTTTTTGCTGGTCGATGCTCTCGCGCCTGTGCGCGGCTCAGAGCAGCGGTGTGTAAGGCGACGTGACGGGGTTGAGCGTCGTACCCATGGTCGGATTGGCGAACGAACTGCCCTCCCCGAACATGTATCGCAGGTAGATGCCGCCCGTCAGCTGGCGATAGTTCTGCGCATTGTTCAGGCCGACCGTTCCGCCCAGGTAGAGCTGCGGCGCCACCTGGTACTCGAGTACGCCTGCCACGTTGTAGGCCAGACCGGTGTGCGAAGTGCCGGGATAGATGCCCGTGAACGTGGTCGTGGTCAGCCCGAGCGCCGTGGCGGCCGCCGCGGAACTTGCTGCATTGGCCTGGCGCGTTGCGTCATTCGGGAAATAGTTCGCATCGTCCTGCTTGAAGGCTTGGATGCCCAGCGACGCATTGACGCGCCACGACAGCCGGTTGTTGCGCCCTTGCCAGTCCACCGGGAAGGCCACGCTCACGTAGCTCTGCGGGCTGAAGTAGCCGCCGTGGCCATAGGTGAAGTAGCTCAGGTTCTTGTCGTAGCTCATCAGCCCGATATTCATGCCGGCGGTCAGGCTGTTGCCCGCGCCCCGCAGCAGGTGCATGTAGAGGCCGCCGCCACCTTCCACGCGGCTGTTGCTCTGAACGTTCGTGCCCGTCACCGAGTGGTAGGAGCCATACCCGTAGACGCCGAAGGTGCCGTCGTCGTGCGTCATGTCCATGCGGCCGCCGGTGGCGATGATGCCGCCCCAGCGATCGCCGGTGCGGCGGTCTTCCGTGCCTGCGAATGACAGCAGGCTGTCCGTCACCGGCTTGCGCGACAGATCCGCCTTCAGGGACAGGTTGTCGGTCAGGTTGCCGCTGTAGGTTACGTTGCCGATCACGTTGCTCTCCTGGAAACCCAGTGGCGTCGTGCCGATGTTGGCGGACAGATGCTCGGTCTCGATGCCTACTGCCAGGCCGAGGCCGCTCGCGTTCTGCGAATCGGGCGCACGCACCGTGCCGAGCGCCTGGTTGAGCGCGCCCGAGGGCCCGCTGCCGAAGCGGCTGGTCGTGGAGTAGTCGGAGCCCAGCGTGCCGGCGTCGATCACCGTCGGCGTCGCGCTGACCACGATCTTGGTACCGCTGCCGCCGATCGGGATCCGCGCCTGAATCGGGATCTGCAGGTCCGACAGCTTGCTCATGCCATCTTCGCCCGCGCGGTTGCGGTAGACGGTCCCGACGCTGACCGAGGTGCTGCGCTCGGACTGCAGCGACTGCAGTTCCGACAGCAGCGGATTGGTCGGCGTGCGCAGCGGCGCATTCCAGCCCGGTGCGCTGGGCAGGCTCGTCGGTGCGCGCGGCTGGCCGGGCACAGGCAGGCTGTCTGCCATCGAGGCCGCCGGATAGACCGGGTATGCCGGCGCCTGCGCCATGTTGGTGGCCGCCGGCGTCTGCCAGGTGTTGATGTTGTTGGCGGCGTTGGCATTCGCTGCGGTCGTGCCGCGTGTCGCCGGCAGCGTGGCCGAGGTACGCACGCGGTTGGCATTGCTGCCGGTTGCCGCGTTGCTGGCGACGGCGTTGCGCGCCGTGGTCGCCGCCGATGTCGTGCGTGCGGCGGACGTGGCGTTCTGCGCCGTAGTGCCGGGCGTGGTCCAGGGCACCACGCCACCGCTTGGTGCGGCAGCAGCGCCTGCGTAACCTGGATAGGCACCGCCGATATTGGCTGGCGCAGCGGCTGTGGCGGCCATCGGCAGCGCCATTGCTGCCGGTAGGGCTGCATTGTTGCCACGCATGCCGGCGAAGGGCGACGCAGGCGCAACCGGCGCTGCCGCCGGTGTCTGCGCCGAGGTCTGGAACAGCCCGAAGGCCGCACCCGACGGCGCGCCGCCGGTGATGCCTGCGAACGGATTGCCCGACGGACGTCCGCCGCCGGCCGATGCCAGGCCCACGCCGGTAGCGGCCCGGTTCTCGGCCGCTACCGCGGCACGCAGATACTGCTCGGCGCGCGTGTGGTCGCCGGCCCCGCGATACACCCGGCCCGCCGCTGCCAGCACGCGCGACTGATCGGGCGCCTGCTTGAGCGCGGCCATCGCATAGGCCTCGGCGCCCGCGTTGTCCTTGATGGCCGTCGACGCGGATGCCGCAGCGAGGAGGGTGTCGAGATCGGTTGGCGTGCGCTGCAGGACGCGCTGGTAGAGCGTCAATGCCTGCTGGTCGTCGCCGGCTGCGGTGTAGAGCCGTGCGAGGGCGCCCATCACCTGAGGATCGTTGGGTCGCTCGGACAGCACCGGTGCCATCGCGTTGTAGGCGGCTTCCAGGTTGCCAGCTTCTCGCAGCGCATCGGTCTGGCGCAGGCTGTAGCTGGTTCGCAGCGCGTCGAAGTCGCTGCGTTGCGACGGCGTCATCGGCGCGGCCTGAAGTTGGCGCAGCACGGCCGCCAGTTCGATGTCCTGCTGCGTCTTCATCAGGATCGATGCGTAGAGCAGGCGGTCGCTGATCGGCGGGTTCGGGTTGCGCGTCAGCAGTTGCCGACTCATGGCCAGGGCACGCGGCGTGTCGCCGATGTCGGCATAGGCGTTGGCAAGCTGGCCCCAGATCTCTGTGGGCATGTCGTTGCCCAGCAACGATTCGGTCTGCGCCAGCACATTGCGCGCCGCGCCGCTCTGGCCCTGACGGGCCAGGGCCTGCGCCTGCTGCGCCTGTCCGAGAGCCCAGAGCCGGCGCTGCAGCTGCGACATCTCGCGGGTGCGCGAGCCGGCCGGCACGCGTTCGAGGTACTGCAGGCCGCTGATCGGATCGCCCGCGTCGGACGCCAGCAGTGCGCTCGCATAAAGCGCGTCCGGCATGTCCGGCTGCGACAGCAGCAGGCCATCCATCACGCCACGCGCCTGTGCCGCAAAGCCCTGGCGGCGGTACAGGTTGGCGAGGTCGAGGCGGATCCACGGACTGTCGGGTGCGATCAGCAGCGAGTCTTCGAGCGTGCGCTGTGCGCCGACCAGGTCGCCTGCGTCGATCTGCTGGCGTGCCTGCGCACGCGCCTGCTCGACGCGCGCGGTCTGCAGTCCGCCGATCTGGCTGGCCTGTTCGGGGGTGAGCCGTTGGGCCAGTGCGAGCGCTTCGTTGCTGCGACCGGTCTGGCTGTAGACGCCGATCAGGCCGCGCAGCGCCTGCGGATCGTTCGGCTTCGCTTCGAGAATGCGGTTGTAGCCTTGTTCGGCTAGGGTGAAGTCGCCATTGGCGGAGCGGATGTCGGCCAGCGCGATCACGCCCGAAGGCTCGCGGCCGTCAATGCGCACCGCGCGCTCGTACAGCGCCAGCGCGTTGCCGAGGTCGCCGTTCTGGCGCGCCGTGTTGGCCTGGCCCATCAGGTTCCAGTAGCTGGCGCTCGCGAGCGCCTGTGCCCATTTGCGGTTGCCGCCGCGCGAGGCCTGCTCGAGCAGCTCTTGCGCTTCGGAGAAACGTTCCTGCCGCAGCCGGATGAGGCCAAGCCCGCCGGTGGCATCGCTGTCGCCCGGCTTGATCTTCAGCACCTGCTGGAAGCGCGCTTCCGCGGTGGCCTGATCACCGCGGTCGAGTGCCTGGAAGCCCTCGCCAAGCGGAGCGCCCGCCAACTGCGATGCACTCGGCGGCGCTGGCGGCGGAGCGGCCACCTTGGGCGCGGTCAGGCTTTCGAGCCGGGCCGTCACGGCCGGATCGGCACCGCCGGTCAGGAAGTCGCGGTACAGCGTGGCGTCCGGGGCACGGGCATCCAGCCAGATCAGCGCCTGGCGCCAGCTGGTGCGTGCGGCGGTGCCGACGCCGGGCTGCTTGCTCAGTTCCGCCAGGTTGCGGATACCTTCGCGGCGCGTGGGTTCGCGATAGGTCTGCAGCTGCGCAAGTGCAAGTCGCACGTTGAGGTTGTCGGGGCGATCCTTGGCGAGCTGTTCGAGACCTCTCCGGCCTTCGTCCCAGCCCTGCGGCGTACCGCCGAGCACCTGGTAATACTCGAAGGCCAGGTTGTCGGGCACCGGACCGTTGCCGATCACGCTGCGGTACAGCTGCACGGCTTCGGCCGAGCGGCCGGCCTGCGAGGCGGCGCGGGCGCGCTGCAGGTCGCTCGACGGGGCCGTGCCCTGTGATGCCTGCTGGCGCAGCCGCTGGGCGCGCGCATCGCTCGGGTGAGCCGTGTTGAAGCGTGTCACCCAGGTGCGCGCCGCTTCGGCGTTGCCGCGTGACAGCTCCACCTGCG
>CAIQMJ010001259.1 GCA_903872875.1 uncultured Variovorax sp. | reverse complement strand
GTGATGTCGTGGCCGTTGAAGGTGATGGTGCCGCGCGTGGGCTGCAGGAACTTGGTCAGCAGATTGAAGACCGTCGTCTTGCCGGCGCCGTTCGGCCCGATCAGCGCGTGGATCCGGCCGCGCCGTACGTGCAGGTCCAGGCCATCGACCGCAACGAAGCCCCGGAATTCCTTGACCAGGCCATTTGTCTCGAGAATGTCGTCGTTATTTGAAAGCATCGCGTCCCGCCGTTGAGTGCCGCGATGTTCGGGGCCGCAAACGGTGGCAACCTCGTCCGAAAGGACAGTTCGCAGGGCGGGTTTTCACCGAGGCGGCCCGCAGGCCGCACGCCCTGGCGCGAGCTCAGGCGACCAGGCCCATCTGCCGCCCGACGGCGATCGCGTGGGTGCGGCTTTCGGTGCACAGCTTGACGTTGATGCTGCGCAGATGCGCCTTGACGGTGGTCTCGGACACGAAGAGCTTCTCGGCGATCACCCGGTTGCGATGTCCACCGGCCAGCAGGCGCAAGACCTGCAGCTCGCGCTCCGAGAGGACGGACGGGCCGCCCATGACGGCGCCCGGCAGCCCGGTGGCCGGCGCGCCGGGAACGGCGAATCCGGCCATTCCGAGCACCTTGTCCATGAAGGCCGAAACGGCATCCGACGGACCGTCGACACCCGACTCGTCCGACCGCGCGGCGCGCAGTTCCGCGATGTATCTCGCCACGCCGGGTCCCTCGTCGACGAAGCTCCGCGAGAACCCTTCGATCGCCGCGAACTGGAGAGCGTCCCGCAGCCGTCGCAGCCCCACGGCCGATTGCCCGGCATTGCACAGCGCCTCGGCCAGCAGGATGTTGAGCTTGAGCGCACGACGATATCGCCGCAGGCCTTCGGCTTCCTTGACGGCCTCCTTCAGCGGCGCGATCACGGCGTCGCTGTGGCCGCTGCGGATCTTCAGCCTGAACCCCGCGAAGCGCGGGGCATCGACGTCGTTGGCGTGCGTCACCAGCCCATCGAAAGGCGCCCAGGTGCGTTCGTCGCCGGCACTGGCCATCAGGTCGCGGGCCGATTCCATGTTGCCGCGCGCGAGCGCCAGCCTCGCGCTCTCGAGCCGCGCCGTCGCGACCATGCGGGGCAACGCATGGAGATGGCCGGTGATTTCCATCTCGCCCAGCAGTTCGTCGGCGCGATCAAGGTTGCCGCGCGCCACCGCGATGCGCACGAGCACCATGTAGCTGGTGATCAGCTGGTCGGGCGCCGCGACGTCCTTGAGCAGCGGCAGGTACACGCTCAGCAGCTTCTCCGCCTCGCCGAGATCGTCGCTTTCATACAGCGCCTCGGCGAGGAACGCGGCCGACACCGTGCTGCTCGCCGCGTGCGGCATCGCTGCTGAACCGCCGCCGGACAGCGCGGCCCGAAAGCTCGCCGTCGCGCTCTTCAGCCGCCCCTGCGCGAAGTCGATCGCGCCTTCGAGGCACAGCGCCATCGGCGTGATGAAGGATGTCCCATTGCCGAGCGCGCGCTGTCTTGCCTGGTCCAGGAAGCGCCGCGCCTCGTCGAAGCGGCTTTCCGCCACGAGGCAATAGCCGTACGACGCGCCCATCATGGCGTGCGCGAACGACTGCGCCGGCGGCACGATGGCCAGGCATTCCAGCCAGAGCCGCGACGACTCCTTCAGGTGGTCGGTCATCGCGAGGACGAACGCCCGCTGCACGCCGATGGCGCCTGGCGGCACGCCCTCTTCCGCCGCGAGCCCGCCTGCATGGGTGCGTTCGACCCGGTCGAGCAGTTGCAGGCTCTCGTCGTAGCGGTGCGTCAGTGTCAGCGACCAGGCAAAGGCAAGAGCGAGTTCGGGCAACCGGTCGAGGCTCTCGCCGAGTCGCGCCGTGGCGAACCAGCGCGCGAGCGTGCGAGCGCGCCCCTGCCAGAGCAGGCTCGAAGCGTGAGCCGACAGCAGTTCGAGCAGATAGGCCGCGTCGTCGCATCTCAGCGCATGCTCGATGGCGCGCACCGGCCTGTTCTGCGCCAGCCACCATTGCGCGGCGCGCCGGTGCAGCCTGGCGGCTTCGCGAGGTGCGGTCTGCGTCAACTGGGTCCGCAGGAAGCCGCTGAAGAGTGCGTGATACCGGAACCAGCTGCGCCCCTCGTCCTGCGGCACGAGGAAGAGATGCGCGCGCTCGACCTGCGCCAGCAGTTCGTGGCCGTCGGTGCCTTCGAGCAGGTAGTCGCACAGCGGCCCGCTGAGCTCGTGGAGCACGCTGGTGTACAGCAGGAAGTGCCGTACCTGCGCCGTCTGGCGCGACAGCACGTCTTCCAGCAGGTAGTCGGCGATCGACGCATTGGAGCCGTCGAACGTGTCGATGAAGGCCTGCGGATCGTCGCGATCGCGCAGCGCCAGCGAGACCAGCCACAGCGCGGCCGGCCATCCCTCCGTGCGTTGCTGGAGCCTGGCGATATGGTCGTCCCGCAGCGCGAGCCCACGCTGATGCCGCAGGAAGGCGGCGGTCTCCTGGGAGGTGAAGCGCAGATCGGCGGCCTCCACTTCGAGCAGGCGCCCGTGCGCACGCAGGCGGCCCAGCCCGATGTCGGGCGTCGTGCGCGAGCCGATGACGAACTGGCCGTTCTCGGGGATGTAGCGGATCAGCTGCCGCAGCAGCCCGAGGATCACGGGGCTTTCGATGACCTCGAAATCATCGAGAAAAATGACGAACCGGCCGCGGAACGCCGAGAGATGGTTGACCAGATCAACCATCGCGCCGTCGGTATCGGCATCCGCCTGCGCGCCGCGGCTTTCGAAGGCAAGCACATTGGCCGGATCCACCGCCTTGAAGACTTCGACCAGATAGCCGAGGAAGCGGCCGAGGTCGTTGTCCGCGCTGTCGAGCGTGAGCCAGCCGGTGGCAATGCCGCGGTTCCGGAGCTGCGCGAAATACTGCAGCATGACGGTAGTCTTGCCGAATCCAGCGGGCCCGTGCACGAGCACCAGCCCGGCTTCTTCCGCCGCGTGGATGTGCTCGACGACCTGCGTCCGCGGCACGGGCCGCGGCGAAGTCAGCCGGGGATTCAGCTTGGCGTGCGCTATGTGCTGCGCGGATGCCGGGGAAGGTGTCTCCAATTTCCTGTCGCCTCGTTGGTCTGCGCGCAGGTTTGCGTGCAGTCGCGACTTTGCCGTGCATGAACGGTGAAATCCATCGCTGTTTCTACCGGGATCGTCCGTCGATCGCCATCAGCGCGACGGCGCACCCAGCTTGTCGAAGTCGCTGTCGAGCCGAGCCAGCGACGATGCGATCTGCGTGCGCCGTGCCTTGATCCAGGCGTCCTGCTGCGCCACGCGCTGCGCCGATTCCTTCAGCATGCGCTCCATCTCGGCCGGCTGAGGACCGCCGGCGGTCTGCCGGTTCTTCACGATGGCCACCGGGTTCAGGGTCGAGCGGAACTCGGCTTCGGACATCGGCAGCGCCGCCGCGAAGTCCGATCCCTTGACCGTCTCGGCGTAGATGCGCTGCGCCTCGACATAAGGGAAGTCCAGCGGCTTGATGTTCTTCGCCTTGGCGTATTCCACGACCTCGGATGCGAAGTGGTGGCCCACCCGGAAGGGGAGCTTGTACGTGCGCATCAGCACGTCCGCCAGTTCCTGGGATGCAGTCCAGTCGCTGTTGAGTTCTTCCAGCGCCCGATCGGTGTCGAGCACCATCGCGCCCAGGATCCTGTCCCAGTTGTTCAGCACGCCGATGGCGCTGTGCACCATGGCGCTGTTGGGCTTGACCTCTTTCGGATCGCTCATGCCGGGCGGGATGTTGTGGGCCTGGATGGCTGCGCCCAGGCCCAGGGTCAGTGCCGTGGACGCGTCGCGGCGGGTGCTGTTGAGCAGCCCCGGGTTGCGTTTCTGCGGCATG
>CAIQMJ010001258.1 GCA_903872875.1 uncultured Variovorax sp. | reverse complement strand
GGCGCACCAGGTCCTCGAAGGCTTCGGCATCGGCCTCGCGCGCACCGGCGCGGCGCAGCGGCAGCGCGAGTACGACGGCTTCGTCGCGCATGCCGGACGGAATGTCCAGCGGCTCGGGCAGCGGGTCGACAGCGGGCATGTCGAACACGGTGCCGTCGCCGAACACGCCGACCGCGCGCACCAGCGAGAGCTTGCCGAGCGTGAGCGCGGCCGGGTCGATCTCGATCTCGGCGAAGCCCCATGCGCAAGGCGTGGTGCTGCGCAGCAGCACGTGCCGCGCATGGTCGGCATGGCGCTCGCTTTGCTGCAGGTGCTGGGGTTGCAAGAGCATCCCCTCGCTCCAAACCACTTTTGTTCGCCAACTCATCCGCGCTCCGTCGATGGCAGGGGTGCCTGGAAGAAGCGGGAAGTTTCCGGCGGCGGGGCCGGGTGGCAAATCTGGCTAACGGTCTATGCGGGGGGTGCGGGGGCTAGGGCGAAGGGACTACGGAGGCGTTGGTTGCTGGTTGCTGGGTTATGCGGTGTGGGTCAGGCGATTCCCTTCTGCGCCGCCGAGGAGCGCAGCTTCAGGCGGATCAGGGCCGCAGCTGTTTGAGTGCAGGCGCAGCCGGAGCGAGTTCTGCGGACCCCGCCTGAAGCGAGCACCGCAAGGGAGCCCGAAGGGCCGGTGCAGCGGGTCGCCTGGCCCACACCGCATGCCGGGCGCGCCCCACCAACGTCAAACGCCAGCCGATCAACGACCAACCTCAAAACGCCAGGACGAACAAAACCTAAGGCTTCCCCGCCACCCCCACAGGCCGCAAAGCCGACACCTGCTGCGCATAGGTCGTCTCGATGCGCTGCAGCCGCGTCTGGCGCGCCGCCTCGCTGACCCATTGCGATGTCAGCGCGCTCTGGCGCGACAGCTGGTAGGCCAGTTTGGCGGCGGGCAGCAGCGACGCGTTGTCGGCGGCCAGGAAGCCCGCCAGATCATGCAGCGCCTTCAGGTTCGTGCGTTCGGCATCGCCGCGCGGCCCCTTGCTGCGGCCGTAGTCGACCAGGAAAGCCTGCACCCTGGCCTGGAAGGCCGGCGGATAGTCGCGCCGCACCACGATCTGCGCATGCGGGATCAGCTCCGACTCCCAGATCACCTGCAGCCGATCGGCCTCGACCGGAAACTGCAGCTTGAAGCGCTCGAAGTCCGCCGTGTTGTTGGTCGCCACGTCGGCCTCGCCGTTGGCGACCGCCAGCGCGGTGAACTGGTGCGTGCCCACCAGCTCGCTGCGAAAGCGCGTCTCCATCTGGATGTTGTTCGGCAGGAAGAGCTGCAGCTGCGGCACGATGAACCCCGACACCGAACGGTTCTCGCCACGCGCCATCCGCCAGCGGTCGGGCTCTGCCAGCAGGCCGTTCAGGCTGTCGAGCGGCCCGGTCTTGCGCGCCAGCAGCAACGCCCGGTAGCCCGGCAGGCCATCGTGGCGCGTGACCTGCGCCACCACCCGCATGCGGCGCAGCGTCACCGCGTCGAGCGCCATCTGGCCGGACAGGAAGGCCATGTCGACCTCGCCGCGCTGGATCGCCTGCTCCAGCGCGTCGTAGGACGTGACGGACAGCATGCTCACCGGCATCGCGATCGCGCGGCTCAGGTCGGCCAGCACCGGTTCCCAGTCGTTGCGCGACTCGAAGGCACCGCCCAGCGGCAGGATGCCGAAGCGCACCGGCGTGCCGGCTGCCGGCGTCGTGGTCACCGGAACCGCCGAAGGCGCCGGCTCCGCGGCAACGGCAGCGCCGCCGCCCTGCGCCATCGCGCTACCGGCGAGGCAGCCGAGGCCCAGCATGACGGCGGCGGCACGGCGCAGGATGGCCAGCACGGCGCGGCCGCTGCGTGCGCATGGCCTGTCGAGCGAAGGAAGGCAGAAGGAATCGGCAACCGGCATTCGGAAGAGGCTTTCTGGAAAGGCGTCCGTGCGAGGGTTCGTCGAGCGATCGGCAGCCAGACCGCCCGAACGGCCGACTGTTCAGTCGACCGAGCGAAGGTGACAATTAGATAACAACTCCTGCAGCCTTGTGATCATCTCACCCTCCGTGGCCCGGCTCCTGCTGTTCATGCGGCCGATGCGCCGCGTGTCGCTGGCACAGCAACTGGTGTTGCTGGCCGTGCTGCCGGCCACCGTGGCCACGCTGGGTGCGATCACGGTGCTGACGCGCCAGCACCTCGCCAACGTGACCGACCTGCTGCGTGCCAACGCCCAGACCGTGGCGCTGCAGGTGGCCACCGTTGCGCAGGCGCCGCTGTCGCACATGGACCGCCGCGCGCTGCTGCGCACCGCGCAGTCGGGCCTGTCGCAGCCGCATGTGCAGCAGGTGCAGATCTGGTCGGACGAGGGCGAGATCGTCGCCAACGCCGAGACCATCGATCGCCGGCGCGAAGAAGGCCTGCAGATGGTCGTGCCGATCGTCAGCGACGACGGCCGCCACAACGGCAGCGTGATGGTCGAGATCGGGCTGGACGACGTGCTGCGCGCGCGCAAGTCGGTCTGGCTCAACGTGCTGGCGGTGCTGGGCGCGAGCGTGGTCGGCGTCGGGCTCGCGGGATGGTGGGCGGCGCGCCGCATCAGCGCGCCGATCCGCATGCTGGGCGAGGCTGTCGACCGGCTCGGCGCGGGCGAGGAGGCGCGGGTGGGTGTCGAAGGCACGACCGAAGTGCGCCGGCTGCAGCGCGGCTTCAACCATGCGGCCACCGCGCTGGCCGAGAGCCGGCGCCTGCTGGAAAGCCGCATCGCCGATGCGACCGCGGAGCTCGGCAGCAAGAACCGCCAGCTCGAGGTCGCGAGCCAGGCGAAGACGCGGCTGCTGGCCGCGGCCAGCCACGACCTGCGCCAGCCGCTGCACGCGCTCACGCTGTTCTCGGACGGGCTCTCCAACGGCGAAACCGACCCGGTGCGGCTGCAGCGCATCGCCCTCATCCGCGAATGCGTGGATTCGCTGGATCGGTTGTTCTCCGAACTGCTGAACCTGTCGCAACTCGATGCCGGCGTGCTGCAGCCGCAGTGGGCCGATTTCCCGCTCGACCAGGTGTTCGACGAAATCAGCCGCAACTTCCGGCCGGTCGCCGAACAGCAGGAACTCCGGCTGGTGGTGCGCAAGACCGAGCTCTGGGTGCGCTGCGACTACGTGATGCTCTCGCGCATCCTGAACAACCTGGTGTCGAACGCATTGCGCCACACGGCCGAGGGCGGCGTGCTGGTCGGCGCACGGCGTCGCGGCAAGGGCGTGCGCATCGACGTGTGGGACACCGGCGTGGGCATCGCGCCGCAGCATCAGGCGCGCGTGTTCGAGGAGTTCTTCCAGATCGAGCCGCATGTCGCGACGGCCGGCATGAAGCGCGAAGCGCGTGGCATGGGCCTCGGCCTGGCGACGGTGCAGCGGCTCGCGAACCTGCTGAACACGCGGGTCGAGCTGAGCTCGCGCCTGCACAAGGGCACCGGCGTTCGCTTCCTGGTGCGCAGCGCGGCGCCGGCGCCGGCCCGCCTCGCACCGCTGCCGCCACCGCCGGCCGCCGAGAACGCGGGCCGGCTGGACGGCGTGCGCATCCTCGTGATCGACGACGAACGCACCATCCTCGAAGGGCTGCAGGTCGTGCTCTCGAGCTGGGGCGCCGACGTGATCGCGGCACAGAGCCGCGCAGAGGCGCTCGCACTGGCCGATGGCTGGGCCCAGCCGCCCGATGCGGTGGTGAGCGACCTGCTGCTGCGCGGCGGCGACAACGGCATCGACGTGATCGCCGCGCTGGAGCGCCATCCGAACGGCATCGGCGTCGGCACCGCGCGCCTGCTGGTCACCGGCGAGACCAAGCCCGAGCGCCTTCGCGAGGTGGCCAGCGCCGGCATTGCGGTGCTCTACAAGCCGGTGTCGCCGCGTGTGCTGCGGCAGGCGATCCTGGCGCAGCTCGCGGCGGTGGATACGGTGCTCACGTCCAGGTCATAGAAAGAACGCACCGGCGATCGGGACAACCGGCGCAATCCGTGAAATGACGCGCTTTGCCGTGCGCATCGCGCGCCCATGCGCACGGACCTCGGGTCAATAGTGCATTTGCATAGCGCATTTGCACGATGGGTTGCCTACCCGCGATTCAGCAGACTGCTTCGGACGTTGCAACGCTCGAGATCCGCTCACGCAGCGCTGCAGAAGTCTTCGATCGGCCTGCCCCCATTCAAGATCCAACACTGGAGTCCATCATGAGTTCCAAGTCACAGCGAATAGCCTTCGCTCTCTGCAGCATCGCGGCCCTCGCCGCCTCCGGATGTGGAGGCAGCGGCGGGTCTGATTCGGGCACCACCACCCCGCCGACGCCGACCACGAGCAACGTGGACGTCACCGTCATCGACGGCGCCATCAAGAACGCCCTCGTCTGCCTCGATGCGAACAGCAATGGCAGCTGCGATGCGGGAGAGACACAAGGCCGCACCGACGCCAGCGGCAAGGTGACATTGACGGTTCCGACGGCCGACGTGGGCAAGTACGCGGTGGTCGCCCAGGTGGGCACCGATGCGGTCGATGCGGATACCGGCGCCGTGAAGGTGGCCTTCACCCTTTCCGCCCCGGCGGACCAGACCGGCGTCGTGAGTCCATTCACCACTCTGGTCCAGCGCTTCGTCACCGACCACCACCTCAAGACAGCCGACGCGGCCAAGCTGATCCAGAGCGCCACGGGCATCACCGTCTCGCCATTCACGGACTTCACGAAGGTTGCCGCACCGACCGATGGCAGCATCGATCTCGCCACCCTGGCGCGCCTCCTGGTCCTCACGATCCAGCAGCAATCCACCGTGATCGCCAGCGCGGTCGGAAAGACTGCCGTCGACAACAGCGTCATCACAAAGGCCGATGTCGAGCAGGCCATCCAGCAGAAGCTGCTCGACCTCCTGCCCGAGTTGATCGTCATTCTCGGCTCGCCCGACATCCTGGCAGCCTCCCAGGCGAACAAGGACGCGGCACTGTCGACTGCCGCGACCAATCTGGTGGCGGCATCCGGACTGACCGCCGCAGCCTTGCCGACGGTCGTGGCCATCAACAACCAGGTCGCCTCCGGCAAACAGAGCACGAGCGCGACGCCGAGTGAAACGGTCACGCTGGCGTCGCTCGATTTCACCAACGCATCGAACTACTCCGTCAGGACGTTCACAGGCTCGGTGGCACAGAACACGCCCAACGCGAGCAACAACATCCGCTACGTCGAACGGCGCGCACTCAGCTCAGCCGGAGTCGTGGCCAAGTGGGGATATGGCTCCTCTCCGACGCGGGGGTCCGACATCCACTGGAGCGGCAGCGCCTGGACGCACTGCCCGATCAATTTCGAGAACAGCAATACCGTGCGCGACGCCAATGGACGCAACAGCTACAACTATTGCGACAGCGCCGAAACCGGCACCGCCAGCCGGGCGACCTTCGACGTTTCCGGGAAGACCATGAAGTCGGTGGTCGAGCAGGCGATCGCGGCAGGCTACACCAACGTGAGAATCGCCGACACGTCCGTCCTCGGCAGCACGACCTTCCCGACGGGTTCATCGCTCTCTTACCAGGCAGGCGCGGCATTGACCACCGCCATCAGCTACTACCCGAGCGGGTCGGAAAGCCCCGTGGGCGTCAGCAACATCGTCGGGAAATACAGCGCGTCGATTTCCGCTGGCGGCATTGCCGCCTCGCAGGCTGCGGGCACGGCATGCAATGCGCCCGAGACGTTCACTTCCGGCAGCGCCAACGTCGCCACGCTGGAGGAAATGGTCACGAGCCGGCCCGGCCAGCCGTGCGTCTTTGGCCAGGGGAGCGTCACCGTGTCCGGCGTGACGTACCACAGCGACCCGACCAATGAGTGGTGGGGAAACAGCACCATCAGCATCGGCAGAATAGGGACGGCCACCACCGGATCGGGGGTCCCGGCAACGAGCTATTACTCGACCAATACGCTCATACGCATCGCGTTCACCGGCACCGGCACGCGCCCCGTCACTTATTACGCATGCAAGGAGCGCGTCACGGACGGCTCGCCCCGCAACTGCAAGCCGATCGGCACCGGGTCGTACGAGATATCCAAGCTGGGTGATGCACGCATCATGACGCTGCCGGGAGCGCCGACGCAGGCCGGCTCGCTGAACTACACCCGCGTGTTCGTCGAACGCGGCGGCTTCATCTACTACGGTTACCAATCCACGCCCGCCGTCAGCAACAGCGTGCGCATGAACACGGTCGCCACGAACGCGCTGCTGGGGCAGATCGGTGTTCCATCCGAAAACCCCTCGGTTCCATTGGCGTTGACTGCAGCGTCCTATCAAGGGACCTGGGATCTGCGTCCGTCCACGATCGCGCCTTCTATCACCGACGGCGTGAGACTGTTCATCCCCAGCGGCAACGCTCCTCTTGGTTATGCCTGGTGCCAGAGTGGAACGGAAGTGGTTTATTCCGCTTGCGCCATGGAAATAACCGACCCCGCCACCGGCGCCTTCAGCCTCAGCAGCCAAGTTGCCACGCTGACCGGCCATCTCGATTTCCTGACGGGCACGGCCGGCGGCAGCTACAGCAGCCTCCCGGGAGACCCGACACCGACTTCCGGCAATTTCCTCGGCGGCCGCCGCTGATGGAAGAAAGCCGAAAGATCTGACGCCCCGTCGAAAGCCCCGCGCCAGGCGATCTGGCGCGGGGCTTTTTCGTGGCTGACGGGAGCGACGCCCATCGCGACACCGGTGCAAGCTCGACGCACGCCTACCCCCTCCGCCATAGGCCGCACTCCACAGCGCCGATCACCGCGGCCTAAACCTTCCGCCTTATCGCAAGAAGGCGATGGCGTCCGTACATTGGCTGCACACCCATAGCCACTGCGCAGGCAGTCCATGCACGCGACATCTCTTCCCACGCACTTCCGGACGCCGCGTGCCGCCGCGCGCCGGTGGCTTGCGGGCACCTGCGTGGGTCTGGCCGCACTGCTGGCGGCGAGCGGCGCGCCGGCCGCCGTGACTGTGCTGCTCGGCGACGGCCTGCCCGCGCATGCCGAATTCGCGCGCGCCCTGCGCGAAGGCGCCGAGCCTGGCGCGGCGCGTGTCGACGTCGTCCGGCTCGGGCCGTCGGGTGCGACCGAGCCGGCTGAATACTCGAGCAACACCGCAGCCAATGACGACGACCGCAGCGTGATCGCCGGCGTGCGAACGCGCAGCCTGCGCAGTGCCGCCGGCCCCGGTCCGGGCGATGCACCGGTCACCGTCGCGGTGGGTGTCGCCGCCTCGCGCGCCGCTATCGAGCGGCCAGGCCAGGAACCGCTGCTGCTCGCGATGCTGAGCCGGCTCGACTACGAAGGCCTGCGCAGCCATCCCGGCCTGCGGCGCAGCGATCGCCGCGTCGGCGTGCTGCTGCGCGATCCGGCGCTGGCCGACACGCTCACGTTGATCGACGCCGTGCTGCCGCAGAAGCGGCGGCTCGGCGTGGTGACGACGGTCGACGCCGAGCCGCTGCTGCGCGAACTGCAACGCGCCGCCGCCGGCTGGGACCTGCAGATCCAGTACGCGCCCGATGCCACCGCGCTCGCGACCGCACTGCGTACCGTGGTGCTGGTGAGCGACGCACTGCTGGTGCTGCCCGATGCCGTCGGCGACAACCAGGCCGCCACGCTGGCCGTGCTGCGCGCCGCGGCGGCCGCGGGCCTGCCGGTGTTCGGCAACAGCGACGGCCTCGTGCGCTCGGGTGGACTGGCGGCCGCGGTATCGACGCCGACCCAGTTGGCGCAACAGGCACGTTCCCTGTGCGAGCGGCTCGCGGCAGGCCAGGCAAGCGGCAGCGCGCCACTGCTCGAGGCCGCGGCGCCGGCCACGGTACGCGTCAACCCGCAGGTGGCACGCGCGCTCGGCCTGCGGCTGCCCGACGAACGCGAGCTGGGCCGACGGATCTCGGCCCTTCGATGACGGACATTTCCGCCCATCCCGCCATAGGCCCGGCGCTCGCCGTCCGCGGCAACCTGCATCGCGACCTGCTGCGCCTGGGCATCCTGCCGTGTGCCGTGGTGGCGCTCGTGCTCACCAGCTGGTTCACCCGCAGCCGGCTCGACGCGCTCGCCACGGCGTTCGATACCGAAGGCCAGGCGGTGGCGCGGCAGGTCGCGGCCATGTCGGACCTGAGCCTCTATGCCGGCGACCTGCCCGCGCTGCAGAACGTGGCCAACGCGGCATTGCGGGGCGGCCAGGCCACGCGCATCGAGATCGGCAACAGCGCCGGTGTGCACGTGGTGGCCGGACCCGAGCCGACCGCGCACCACCGCTGGCGCACCTTCGCGGCGCCGGTCACGCTGCGCGAGGCTTCGCGCGCCAGCGCCTTTGCGCCGGCCGGCTCGACCGCGGGCGAGGCGCCGATCGGACAGGTGCAGGCCTTTCGCGACACCACGGCCTATGCGCGCGAGCGCATGCGCTCGCTGCTGGCCGGCGTGGCGGTCGGCCTGCTTGCGATGCTCGCCGCCTGGTTGGCCGTGCAGAGGATGGCGCGCAAGGTGGCGCGGCCGTTGCGGCGGGTGTCGGCCACGGTCGCGGCCCTCGAGGCCGGGCGTTTCGAGACGCGCTGCGAGGTGGTGCGCGCCGCGCCGCGCACCATCGATACCGGTGGCCCTCCGCACGAACTGGTCGCGCTCGCGCACGACGTCAACCGCCTGGCCGAACGGCTGCAACGCAACCAGCAGATCAGCGAAGAACGCGTGCGCGAGGCCACCGCCGTCGCGCTGCAGCGCATGGCCGAGGCCGAGCAGTCGGCGCTGTCGCGCACCCGCTTCCTGGCGGCCGCCAGCCATGACCTGCGCCAGCCGCTGCATGCGATGGGCCTGTTTCTCGACGGCCTGCTCGCCACCGCGAGCGATGCCCAGCGCCCCGCCGTGCTGCGGCTGCAGGAGAGCGCGGGCTTCATGGGCGTGCTGCTGGACGACCTGCTGGAAATATCGCGGCTCGACGCGCAGGTGCTCAAGCCCACGCTCGCCGCGCTGCCGCTGGCCGGGCTGTTCGATGTGCTCGCCGCACAGCATGCGGCGCCTGCCGAAGCCGCCAGCGTGCGGCTGCGCTGGCGCCACCGCGGCCTGGTGGTGCGCAGCGATGCCGGGCTGCTGCAGCGCGTGGTCGGCAACCTGGTCGGCAACGCGATCCGCCATGCCCCGGCCGGTGGCACCGTGCTGGTGACGGCGCGGCGCCGCGCCGCAGGCGTGCGCATCGAAGTGCGCGACAACGGCGTGGGCATCGCGCCGATCCACCATGCGCGCATCTTCGAGGAGTTCTACCAGGTGGCCAACACCGGGCGCGACCAGCGCCAGGGCTTCGGCCTCGGGCTGGCGATCTGCGCGCGCATCGCGGCACTGCTGGGCACGCGCATCGCCGTGAGTTCGGCGCTGCGCCGTGGCAGCACCTTCTCGCTGGTTCTGCCCGAGTCCCGTGTGCCGGCGGAGCCCGGCCCGCACCCCGGCGAACCGCTGACGATGCCGCTCGCCGGCCTGCGCTGCCTGGTGGTCGACGACGACCTGGGCACGCTCGAAGGCAGCCGCGTGCTGCTGCAGCAGTGGGGCTGCCACGTCGATTGCGAGGACACCATCGCCGGCGCACTGCAGCGCCTGGCCGCGCCCGATGCACCATTCGACGTGGTGCTGTCCGACCTGCAGATGGGCCACGGCGGCGACGGCATGGACGTGATCGACGCCGCACGCCGGCTGCATCCGCACGCGCTGGCGGTGCTGGTGTCGGGCGCGACCGGACCCGAGACGCTGCAGCGGCTCGACCAGCACGGCGCGATGCTGCTGACCAAGCCGGTCGCGCCGGCACGGCTGCGCGCGCTGCTGTCCACCCGGCGGCCCGCCGCCTGAAAAGCTCACGCACACGGAGTCTCGTTCATGCTCGATCCCACCGTCCTGCGCAGCCTGCGCCCCTTCGTCGCCACGCCCAGCCACAGCGGCACGATGCACACCGCATACGTGCGCAGCCTGCTCGGCCTGGTCAACGCCGCCTGGACGCACGGCTTCCCGATGCAGACGCGCTTCCTCGACGGCGACAGCCTGATCCCGCGGGCACGCAATCGGCTGGTCGCGGAGTTCATGGCCGACGACCGCTGGACGCATCTCTTCTTCATCGATGCCGACATCGGCTTCGAGCCGGAAGCCGCGCTGCGGCTGCTGCTCGCGGGCCGCGACGTGGTGGCCGGCGCCTATCCGCTGAAGACCGATGGCTGGCCGGAAGCAGGCCTTGCGGCGCCATTGCCGGCGGGCAGCACACGCGCCGACTTCGAGGCACGCCACGCGGACTTTCCGATCAACCTGCTGCCCGGCACGCAGCACGTCGATACCGACGGCTTCCTGCCGGTGGCGCATGCGCCCGCGGGCTTCATGCTGATTGCGCGCAGCGTGTTCGAGCGGCTCGCGCAGGCGATGCCCGGGCTGCGCTATTCGCCCGAAGGCGTGGCCGGAGGCGCGGCCGAGATCGACTGGCCGCACCACCGTTTCTTCGACGTGCTGGCCGAGCCCGGCAACGGCCGCTACCTGAGCGAGGACTTCGCCTTCTGCGAGCGCTGGCGCGGCATCGGCGGCGAGGTGTTCGTCGACACGCAAACGGCGCTGGTGCACCACGGCGCACGGGCGTATGGCGGTCACCTGGGCCGCGCGCTGGCCATCGGGCGCGGCTGAACGGGCGCGGGTTCAGCGATGCAGCGGCTGCACGACTCCGAGCACCTCCTCGATGTGGCGCGTGGCCGCGTCGGGCAACGGCTGCGAGGCCGGGAACACGCCTTCGGTGAAGTGCGCCGAATCCCATGTGTTGGCGCCGTGGTGGATGTAGACGTACAGCTCGGGCGCGTCGAGACAGACCAGCTGCTGCGCATCGAGCATCGCCTGGATCACCGGCACGTCCTCGCCGCGCACCAGTTCCGGATAGGCCGGCACCGCCTCGCGCCGCGCGACCAGGCTGCCCTCCCACGGGCGTTCGTGCGACACATAGCTGCGCCGAGCGACCGCGTCGTAGAGCGTCCAGCGGTACAGCACGCACGCCGGGCGCGCATGGTCGTGCATGGCAGCGATCTGCGCTTCGAGCCGTGCCGGGCTGTGCCAGTCGTCGTCGTCCCACTGCGCAACCAGCGGTCCGCGCGCGGCGGCGATCGCCAGATTGCGCAATGCGCCGAGCGTGCGCTTGGGGCTTGCAGGAACGACGAGCAGGCGGACCAGCGGATGGTCGAGCGCCGCTGCGAAATCGCAGGTGACCGCATCGTCGGATTCGCAGACGATCAGCAGCTCGCGCGCCGCATGCGTCTGCGCCAGGAAGCAGTCGACCGCGCGGCGCAGCAGCGGCACGCGATGCCGCGTGATGCAGAGGCAGGAGACGAAGTCGGCCTGCATCGGCGCTCAGCCACCTGAAACGCCAAGGACACGGCAACCATGCAGGGCCACTACATCAACCTGGAACGCAGCGCCGACCGGCGCGCGGCAATGACGCTGCAGTTGCAGCAACTGGGCCTCGCGGGCATCGCGCGAATGCCTGCAGTCGACGGGCAGATGCTGGCGCGGCCTGCGCGCTGCGCGATCAGCCAGAGCGAGCTGGGCTGCTTCCTGTCGCACGCGCTGGCGATCGATGCCGCAGCGCGCGACGCCGGCGAAGGCGATGCCTTGCGGCTGGTGCTGGAAGACGACACGCGCCTGAGCCGAGACCTGCCCGGCGTGCTGCGCAGCATGTCGCCAGCGGACTTCGGCGATGCACACATCGTGCTCCTCGACTGCCAGCCCTACATGTCGATCGCGGCGCTGCAGGCGCTGTGGGCCAGCCTGCGCACCTACCGCGAGGACCGGGCCGCCGGCCAGCCCGGGCGCGTCGGCATCTACGACGCGCAGGCGCTCTACTACTGGGGCGCGAACGCCTACCTGCTGACGCCACGCGGCCAGCGCGAGCTGCCGGCACTGGTGGCCGCCGAGTTGCAGGCCGGTCCGTCTCTGGCCTTCGACATGTGGCTCAACCGGCTGGTGCGCGAGCAGCGCATCGTCGCGAGCGTGCTCGCGCCCTTCCTCGCGGCGCCTCACCTGGAGAACCACGCGAACAGCACGATGGCCGACCGCGACCCGCTCGCGCTGCCGATCGCGCTGCAGACCGCGGCGCGCGCGATCTTCTTCGCCGACGACGACATCGATGCGCTCGAAGCCTATGTGCGGCCGCATCTGCGCCAACTGCGCGCGGGCGAACGCACGCTGCAGCTGCTGGCCGAGATGGTCGGCGAGATGGCGGCCAACGACTTCGTCGTGGCCGCGGTGCGCGCGGCGCAGCCGGAGGACGGCCGGGCCGCCACGAGCGATCACCGCAACGACAGCGACGGCGGTCACGGCTGACTGCGACTTCATGCCACGGCCCGTGATGCCGGCTCGGCCTGCGTCGCATCGCCACCGATGCCGAAGTGCGCGTTCCAGGCGTCGTCGTCGCCGGTCCAGACATACGGTGCGGGCTGGCGCAGGAAGCGGTTGCTGACGTCGGGCAAGCGCCAGTCGGGCTCGGCGACATCGGAGCGCAACGCCAGCAGATGAAACGGCCGGCCAGCGCGCTGCCGCCGCAGCGCTTCCGCGAGCGGTGCGACCGCATCGCGGCCCTCTGAACCCAGCCACACGAAAAGCACCGGCCCCGGCGCCGCCATCAGCAGGCGCCAGCGCGCAGCCAGGAAGGCGTACTTCCGCCGCACCGCATCGGCGTGCGCGAGCAAGCCGGGCACCAATGGAAAGTCGTGCAGCAGGTGCGCGCCGGAATGCGCATCGGCCACGTGGGCGTACGGCGACATGTGCAGCGACAGTGCCGCGTCGTCGGCGAGGAAGCCGTCGAAGTCCGATTCGACCAGCCGCGCGACGCCGGCCGCGCGGACCAGCAGCCAGTCGAACACGTGCGCCTCGTCCCGGCCGGTGATGCGGCGGATCTGGTGCGCCGGCTGGCAGTCGCCGCCGACGCTGACGACGTGGTCGAACACCGCGTGGCCCGAGCCGTCAGAAGTCGGCGCAGCCGTTGCGGCGGTCGGTGCTCACGCAGCTCAGCAGGTTGGGCCGCGAGCGCACGCGCGACCATTCGCGCGCCAGCACGTCGCCGCCCTGCGAGGCGCGGTCGCCGTCGAGCGGCCCGGTGGCGAAGCAGATCGGCGGCGGGCCGATGTTGCGGTCGAAGGTGTAGGTCAGCGGCAGGTCGCGGATCAGGTCGACCTTGGGCAGCGCGAGCAGTTGCAGCGGCAGGCTGCTGGCCGCGGCCGTCACGTCGAGCCGGCCCGCGACCACGTTGATCGCATAGCCGGCCGCGGAGCTGAAGCTGCCGCCGATCGCATAGCTGCCGGGTGGACTGCCGGGGCCGGCGGCGGTCTGCGGCGTGCCCGTCACGCTGCCCGCGCCGTCGCCCAGGATCAGCCCGGTCACGCTGTAGATGAAGGGCGGATCGGCCGCGCCGAAGTTGCGCGTGGCATTGCCTACGACCACGGTCGCGGTCGGCTGCTGCGCATAGACGAAGTGGTTGTCGGTGGGCGACACCGTGACCGTGCACAGCCCCAGGTAGGCGCAGTGGTACAGGTTGGGCAACGGGCCGGAACCCGCAAGGCCGCCACGCGTCTCACCGACCCAGGTGTCGGCCCAGATGCGCCAGCTGCCGCCACCGATCGCGTAGGCGCCGAGGTTCTGGAAGCGCGCGCCGGCCACCAGGTCGGTGCCGCTGCCGCCGCTCACGTCCGTGCCCAGCGAGAGATCGCCCGCGAGCGTGCGCACCAGCACGTTGCCTGCCGTGAGCGCGCCCGTGCTCTCGGCCTGCGGCAGGCTGGCCGCGGCGTCGACACCGAGCACCGACACCGGGCCGACCGTGAGCGCGTTCGCATCGACGTAGCGGAAGCCGCCGGCGGCGCTGCCACCCAGCGTGCCGACATTGTTGGCCGCGCTCGACAGGTCGACAGCGCCACCGGTCGAGCGCACGAGCAGCGTCCCCGCGGTGATCGGCGCGGCGGCGGTCTGCGAGACATTGCCGGCCGACAGCAGGCCGAGCGTCGACGCCGACACGGCGCCTTCGAGCACGATGTTGCCGCCACCGGCGTTCTGCAGGGTGAGCGCGTTCGGCGTCGTGATGGCGCCGGCCACGCGGATGTCCGCCGCCTGCGCGTCGCTGCCCGCCACGATGGTCGGCGCCTGCAGTTGCGCGAACTCCGCCGACGACACCGCGAAGCCGTTCGCCGCGCCGCCGCCGAGCACGATCGGCGTGGCGCTGCTGTCGGACGCCGCACCCGCCGCATCGACGTTGCCTGGCCGCAGGTTCAGCACGCCGGCCGCCGCCACAGGCGCTTCGATCACGATGGCGTCGGCGCTGCCGTCGTTGCCCGCGCGCAGCAGCACGTGGCGGCTGCCGTTCACGCCCGGCGTGGTGCCGGTCGCGAAGGCCGGCGTCAGGCCCGGCTGCAGCACAACGCCGGCACCGCCGCTCAGTGCGCTGCCGCTGATCTCGATGTCGCCGCCGCCGCTGGTCGCGATCTGCGCGCCGTCCTGCACGCGCACGCCGGCGCTGGCACCGGTCGATGACGCGGCCGCCTTCGGCGTGTCGTTGACATAGCCTCGCAGCGTGATGCCGCCGGCCACCGTGCCGATGCTTGCGCGGCTCACCAGCACGCCGGCCGAGGGCACCAGCAGGCTGCTGCCTGCGCCGGCCGGCTTGTCCGTGCCGCGGCCGGTCACGCTCACGTTGCCGCTGGTGGTCGTGATGGCCGAGTCCGCATCGACGCGCACACCGGTGTTGTTGGTGGCGCTGCCGTCGATCGTCACGTTGCCGGTCGAGGTCGCGATGGTGGTGTTGCTGATCAGTATCGCGGGCAGCGTGGACAGGTCGTTGGCGACCGGCGTGGTGGTCTGGCCGTTGAGCACCACGTTGCCGCCGGCGCCCGCGTCGCTGCGGCCGATGCGCGTGTCGATGGTCACGCCGCGCAGCCCGATGGCGCCGTCGGCGCTGCCGGTGGCCGACCAGTCGGCGTTCATGGTGACGTCGCCGCCGTTGGTGTAGATCGCGCCGTCGAAGCTGACCTGGCCGCCACCGACCGAAGGCCCGCTGTTGTTGGCGTCGGCGTTGAACACCACATTGAGTGCGTCGCCCGCGCCGGACGACTGGACCGTCACGTTCGGCGATGCGCTGCGGATGCTGCGGTTCGCGTCGAGCCGGAAAGTCAGCGGCCCGTTGGCTGCGGTGTAGTTGATGTTCGCGCCGTCGGCGAACACGATGTCGCCATCGAGCGCCGAGCCGCCGGTGCCGGTCGTGATGGTGACGCTGGTGCCGGCGTTGAGGGCGCGGTTGATGTCACCGTCCTGCACCACCGAAGTCGCGAGCGGCACGAACGGATTGGTCGGCAGGCTGCCGATCGCCGCGCCCGGCACGATGCTCACGTTGAACGGGTCGATCAGCCACGCGCCCGCCGTACCGGCACCGGCCGAGGCGTCGATGGCCAGCCCGCTCAGGTCGAAGTACGGCGCCGAGGTCTCGATGCCGCCGCCATTGCCGCCCGCGCTGCCGCCGCGCGCCTGCAGCTGGCCGAAGGCGCGCAGCGTGCTGCCGCCGATCAGCTGCACGCTGCCGCCATTGCCAGTTCCCGTAGCGCCCGTGGCGTTGGCCGCGATCAGCGACGCCGCGCCGGCCGACACGATGCCACTGGCCGCCACGCCGGCCTGCGCCACGCCGCGCACCGTGACGCTGCCGCCACCGGTGGCGCCGCTGGCATCGATCTGCGCAACGGTGCCGTTGCCATCGATCACCACGTTGCGGCCAGTGATGGCGACGCTGCCGCCATTGCCCGTGCTGCTGGCGGCGCTGACCAACTCGCGCGGCGTGGTGCCGACCGAATAGCTTGGCGCACTCGCATAGGGCAGCCCTCCCAACGCGCCCGGACCGAACTGGACGAGGCCGACATCGGTACCGCGGCCATCGATGGTGATCTGCCCGCCTTCGGCCTGCAGGCCGTTGGTCTGTGCGGCCTGCACCAGCACGCCGAAGCTGTCGATGGCCGACGGCGTGATCACCGGCGTGGCGCCGCCATCCACGGTGAAGCCGCGCGAGCCGGCCGTGCCCAGCACTTCGATCTGCCGTCCGGCGCCGGCGGTGATGCTGCTGCCGACGATCTGCACGCCCAGCGACGCGCCGAAGCTGCTGCCCGCGCCGCTGTTGGCGGACGCCGCCGAACCGAGGAAGTCGGCATCCTGCTGCAGCAGGCTCACATCGGCGCCCTGGCCGTCGATGCGCACGTTGCCGCCGGTCTGCAGGTCGGTGCCCGCGATGCGCACGCCGGCATTGCCGGCGGCGCCGTCGTAGGTGTCGGCGGCCTCGCCCGCGGCCCAGCCGCGGCTGACGCCGGTGAGGGTGACGTCGCCGCTGGCGGATTGCAGCCGGCTCGGCGTGGTCAGCCCGGGGCCGGACGCGACCGGTGGCGTGTAGCTTTCGATCTGCACGCCGCTGGCGCCGAGCCCGCCGCGGCCGTCGATGGTGATCGCGCCGGCACCGGTGCGCAGCGTGCCGCCGCTCGCCAGCACGCCGGCACCGGCCGTGAGCCCGCCGAAGCCGCTGACCGTGGCGCCCTGGCCGCGCAACGCGATGCCTCCCGCGCCCGCGCAACTCGCGCCGTCGCAGGTGTCGAGCGTGCTCGCGTTGACGATGATCCCGTCGCGCTCGCCGCCCGCGCTGCCCGAGTAGCCGCCGATCGCGCGGCCGGCAGCGGCGTCGCTCTGGCCGTAGAAGCGGATGTCGCCGCCCGCGGTGGCGATGCTCGCGCCTTGCAGCAGGATGTTGCCGACGCGCTGCGAGGTGTCGCCGTCATCGGTGATCGGCGTGGTCGCGCCGAGCGCGGCGCCCTTCGCGTCGGCGTTGAAGTCGACGTTCAGCGCGCCCGAGGTCGAGCGGATCGCGCTGCCATCGAGCATCGTGATGGCGCGGTCCGAGTTCACGGTGAAGGTGGCTGCGCGGCCTTCGATCTTCAGCACCTGCGCACCGGCCTCGAAGCGGATGCCGTCGGGCGCGAAGGTGGTCGGCACGGTCACGCCCTGGCCCGACAGCACGACGTCGGTCGCGCGGCCCAGTGCGCCGCCCAGCGCCGTGTCGGCCACGGCCGAAACGCGGTTGGTACCGCCGAAGCCTTCAGGGTCGTAGACCGGATCGTTGACGGTGTCGGCGGCGGTGACGTGCAGGTTGTAGGTCGCGTCGAGCTGCCAGCGGCCATTGGTGCCGCTGCCGCCGCCCGCGTCGACCTGGGCGGTACGCGCAACCTGCAGCACCCGGGCGCCGGTCGTGATCTGCCCGCCGTCGGTCGCCCCGCGCGCCGAGAGCGCGCCGGCCAGCGTGGCGTCGTCGACCGCGGTGACGTTGATGCCGCCGCCCGAGCCGCTGGTGCCATCGGCCCGCACCACGGAAGTCGGCGCCAGGCCCAGCGCACCGCTGCTGGCCAGCCCCACGGTGCCGCCGGCCGTGCCGCTCGCGTCCAGCGTCGCAGCGCCGTCGACGCGGATCGCAGGGGCGTTGACGGTGATCGTTCCGCCGGCCACGCCCGCCGCCGTGCCGCTGGCGTTGATCGTGCCGCCTTCGATGCTGATGAGGTTGCCGGCCGCGCCCACGCTGGCGTCCAGCACGATCTCGCCGCCACGCGTGCTCAGCGACTTCGCCTGCACGATGCCGCCCTGGCGCACCACCATGCCGGCGGCCGTTGCCGCCGCACGCAGCGTGATGCGCCCGCCATCGGCGATGAGCGAGCCGGTGTTCTCCGCCAGCGCGCCGACCGCGGATGCGGCGTTGATGCGCAGCGTGGTCAGCCCATCGCCGATCGGGTCGAACGACAGCGTCATGTCGCTCGCCGAACCGAGGTGGATCGCGCCGCCGGGGGCCGTGATCGTCCCCGCGTTGCTGACCGCGGCGCCGAGCAGTGCGACGGTGCCATGCGCGCCGCCGCCAGGGTCGGCCGTGATGCTGGCGCCCGGCTCGACCGTCACCGCGTTGGCCGAATTGCCGGCGAAGCTCAACTGGCTCACCGTCGCCTGGTCGAACAGCCCGCTGGCCATGAAGCTCGCATTGCGCGTGGTCTCGTCCGGCCCCTTGATGTCGAGCGTCGACGCGACGAGACCGCCGACGCTGACCGAGGAACCCGCGGCGAAGGTCACGCCGGATGGGTTGACCAAAAACACCGACCCGCCGCGCTGGGCCGGCGCGCCGGCCAGCGAGGTGCTCAACGCGCCGGCGATCACCGAGGGACTGGCGCCCGTCACGCGGTTGAGCAGCACGCTGGCCGTGCCGGGCTGAACGATGTTGACCCGATCGAGCGCGCCGATCGAGAAGCTGGTCCAGTTGACGATGCCGCGCGTCGTGGTCTGGCTGATGCCCATCGACAGGCCGCCGTTGGCCAGCGCGGTCGGCGTGCCGACGACGACGCTGCCGGCCGCCACGCTGCCACCGGTCGGCACGATCTGCGCGAAGGCCGGCGCCAGGCCGATGCAGGCCAGCGCGAGCGCCACCGGCTTCAGCGGGAAGCCCCGGACGGAACGGCTTGGGTTGCGAACGGTGCGTGTCATCAGAAGACCTTCTGCAGCTGGATGTACAGGCGCGGATTGCGGCCGCCGCCATCGCTCTGCGCGGGCCGCGTGCCGTCGCGCCAGGCCAGCGTGGCGTTGATCGAGAAGTTGCCCGGCTGCGACCAGGCCAGGCCGAGGCCGTAGCCGCGCAGGCGGATGCCGTTCGGGCCGTCGAAGGGCGTCGGGTCGCGCACCAGGCGGCCGTTTGCGGCGTCGTAGAACACGAAGGGTGTGAGCGACTCGTTGAGCGACCAGCGCCACTCGGCGGTGGCGATCTCGCCCTCGTCGACGAGTGCCTCGCCCGACGCATAGGCGCGCACCGCGCGGGCGCCACCGAGCGCGAGTTTTTCCGAGGGGTCGAGATTGCCGCTGGCGCGCTGGGCGCCGATCGACAGGTAGACCGAGTGCTGCGGCAGCACGGTCTGCAGCCGCGAGAACTGGAGGCTCAGCTTGGTGTAGCCGCCGTCGGTGGCATGGCCGGCCGGGCTCTGGTCGAAGTCGCGGCTTTGCGCGTCGCGGATCGACAGGTCGCCGCGATACAGCGTGCCCGAGCTGGCCCAGTAGCCGCCGCCGAAGAAGCTGTCACGGCGCTCCCAGGTCCAGCCGAAGCCGACGCCATTGACGCGCTTGCGCGTTTCGAAGTCGACCGCGCGGAACTCGTCGGTGAGTTGCTTCGAATCGGCGCTCAGCCGCAGGAACAGGTTCTGCTCGCGCTGGCGGATCAGCGGGTAGCTGAGCGATACGTCGGCCACGTCGGCATGGCCCTGCGCGCCGAGTGCCTCGAAGTCGCCGCCGAGTTCATAGCTCACGCGCGCCAGGCCCACGCCGGCGCGCAGCCCGCTGGTGCCGATCGGCGCCTCGTAGGCGATGCGGCCGAACTGCAGCGCGTTGCTGTCCGAGACCATCAGCCGCGCGTCCAGGTTGTCGCCGATGCCGAAGGGGCTGAGCCAGCGCACCGTGCCGCCGAAGCGGTAGCGGCCGGACTCCTTGGTGCCGTGGTTGTCGGCCTCGGCAGCGAAGGTGTAGCGCGGCGCCGCGGCGACCTCGACCGACAGGTCGGTGCTGCCGGTCTGGGTGCCCTCCTGCAGGCCGGAGCTCACGCGCACGCCGGGCTGGTCGGACAGCAGCAGCATCGCGCGCTCGTAGGCCGGCGCGTTCACTGCCTGCCCGACCTCGACCGGCGCGAGGAAGCCGCGCACGCGCGCCTCGCTGATCGGCGCATCGGGCGCGACCACCACATCGACCTTGCCGATCCGGCCTTCGACGATGCTGATCTCGACGATGCCGTCGCGCACGGTCTGCACCGGCACCACGGCCTGCGCCAGAAAGAAGCCGTGTTCCTTGTAGCGCGCGGTGATCGCCTCGGCCAGCGACTCGAGGTCGGCCAGCGTGACGTTGCGGCCGATGTAGGGCTGCGTGAGCGCCTGCAGGTCTTCGCTGCTCAGCGCCTCGGCGCCATTGAGGCGCAGGTCGTTCAGCCGGAAAGACGGCGTGGGCGCAGGCGCGGCGGGCAGGCCCTGCGCCGGGGCCATGCCAGCTTGACCGGACTGGCCCTGCGCGATCGGCCGGTTGCAGCTGCCGCAGGGGTCCTGCGTGGACAGGAGCGGGGTGTCGTCGGCGCGTGCGCCGGGCGTGGCTGTGAGCGCGATCGCAGCCAGCGCGGCGGTGGCGATCGCCACATGGCGGCGCCGCGGCGGCAGCGGAAACTGGTGCGTGCGGTGTGTGCTGGTCATACGGTCCGGGCGGTCCATGCGCTTCATGCCGGTGCTCCCGCCATCGGCGCGCCGATCGTCAGTCGCCAGTTGCCGATCAGGTTGAAGGGCGCCCAGAAGAACGGGTGCGCCATCTTGGGTTCCCTCAGCACGGCAAGCTGGCCGGCCTGCATCGCCTGCTGGATGTCGCGGCCCTTGGCCAGTTCGGCGTACAGCGTGCTCATCAGGATCGCGGTGGCGTCGTCCGACACCGGCCAGAGCGAGGCGATCAGGCTCGACGTGCCGGCCGCCAGGAAGGAGCGCGTGAAGCCCAGCACCTCGTCGCCCTGCGCGATGCGCCCGAGCCCCGACTCGCAGGCCGACAGCGTGACGAGCGCGGTGCGCTGCATCGGCATGCCGATGATCTCGTGCGCCTCCAGGAAGTTCTGCTTGCCGCCCTCGTTGGCCAGCAGGATGCGCGAGTAGAGCGGGTCGACCTGGTCGGCCTCCGCGTGCGCGGCCACGTGCATCAGCGGCGTGCGCGCGGCGGCTTCGCGGAACTGGGTCTTGGTGGCGGCCGTGCCCATGTAGACGTCGTTGCGCGGGAACAGGCCGGCCAGCGTCTTGACCTCCGACTCGGCGCCGGGCAGGTCGTACTTGTCCTCGATGCGCGGGTTGCCGAAGGCGGTCAGCCGGGCCTCGACGCGCGGCGAGCGCTGTGCCAGCTGTACCGCGATGCTCATCGACGGCGCGACCGACACCGGGTGCGTCTCGATGACATAACGGCCGTCGAGCCGCAGCGCCTGGAAGGGCAGGTAATGCAGCGGCCCGTGCGGTACGAAGACGAGGCGCTGGCCGGGCTGCAAGGCGAGCGGGCCGAGCAGCGCCGCGCCGAGCTTGTCGGCATTGGCGATGGCCGCGCGCCGGCCGCGCACCACGGAGTTTCGGAAGCCCTCGACGAGCTCGGTCAGGTCGTCGCGCCTGATGTCGATGCGGGTCGCGCGGATGCCGTCGGGCCCGACCACCCAGGCCTGCAGCGCATCGGGCAGCGAATGGAACTGCACCACGCGCTCGTCCGGCGCAAGCGTGCGCTGAAGCGTGGCGAGATCGACCGTGGCCATGGCCTCGCTGCTGATCGCGGCACGGCCACGCACCGCGTCGAGCAGCGCGCGCGAGCGGCTGCGCTCGCTGACCTCGAAGGCGGTGCGCGCGTCGCCGACATCGCTGTAGAGACCGACGCCGCGCTCGAACACCGACTGCAGGTCGGAGAACAGCCCCATCTTGAATTCCTCGCTGCGGAATTTCGCGCGGACGCCGTCGATGCTGCCGAGTGCGTGGCCGACCGCGTCGGCCGCGGCCTGCTTGCGGCCCAGCGCAAGCTCGCTCTGCGCGACACCGTCCCAGGCCCAGAGCTGGTAGTAGCCCGAGTCGGTGCCGACCTTGCGCGCGGTGAGCTGCAGGTAGGCGTCGCGCGCTTCCGTCGGCTTGTCCTCGGCCAGCAGCAGGCGCGCGCGGGTGCGGTCGATCTGCGCGGCGAGCTGCGGGTCGCGCGACGGCGGCATGGCGGCGAAGACCTGCCTTGCGCGTATGGCATCCCCGGAGTCGATCAGCACGTTGATCAGCGAGGACTGCACCAGCGGCGCATAGCGCGGCGAGCTGCCGGCCAGCGCGGTGTCGTAGCTCGCGATGGCCGCCGCATAGTCGCCGCGCCGCGTGAGCACGTCGCCGAGCACCTTGTTGGCGGGGCCGACCACGAGTTTGGGGTCGCGTGCCGGATGGCGCAGCGCCTCGCGTGCGAATTCCTCGGCCTTGTCGAGCTGGCCCGAGTAGCTGTAGACGATCGACAGGTCGCGGTTGGCGAGCGCGAGCAGGTTGGGGTCGCGCGTGGTGTTCGCCAGGTGCAGCGCCTTGCTCGCGGCACGCACGCTCTGGCGGAACTCGCCCGCTTCGGCCAGGGCCACGGCCTGGCTGCAGTACTGGTAGCCGGACAGCTTGACGCTGTCCTGCGAATACAGCACCGCCCCGTCGTTGCTCAGCGCGAGCAGGGTGTCGCTGTCGGCCAGCCGGGCCTGCTCCTGCTCGCTGG
>CAIQMJ010001257.1 GCA_903872875.1 uncultured Variovorax sp. | reverse complement strand
TGCGCGCTTCTTCTTGCCTCCTGCGGCGGCGGCAGCGACAGCGCGACGGACACCGGCTACGGCCTGACCGCCGTCTCGTGCAGCCTGTTCACCTCCCAGGAAAGCGCGCAGCTCTACTACGAGGCCAACAAGACCGCGAGCGCGTCGGCGCTCGATCCCGACGGCAACGGGATCGCCTGCGAAAGCCTGGCCAGCAGCACGACGACCACCACGGCCGCAGTCGTGCCCGCCGGCCTCTGGAGCGGCACGCTCGGCAACGGCGACGGGTTGCTCGGCGTGGTGTTCGACACCGGAGAGTCGTGGTTCATGCGGACCCAGCCCGAGAGCTACGGCACGGTCTTCCCGACCTGGCTGGCCTTCGGCACGAACGGCGTCGCCGCAGTCGATGGCGCGTTCTCGGTCACATCGACGGCCGCGCTCGCGGTCAGTGGCTTCGGCGCGGCACAGTCGGGCACGGCCAGTTGGACGGCGACCGTCACGCCTTCGACCAGCATGACGGGCACCTGGACGCAGGGTACGAGTTCATACACCCTGAACGCGACGTACCAGCCGAACGAACTGCCCATCCCTTCGATCGCGGCGCTGGCCGGCGACTTCAAAGACCTGCTGCTGAATGCGACCGCCACCACCACGGCCGAAGTGGCGGTCATGCCCTACCTCACCGTCTCGGGCGACGGCACGATGGCCGGGCAGATCGACGGCACCTGCACGTTCACCGGTCAGATCTGGACGGTGACCGGCGAGCCGGCCTACCGGATGACCGTCTATTTCAGCGGCACCTGCCCGAAGAGCCTGCAGTACGCCTCGGGCATCGGCATCTATGCCAAGACCACGGGGCAGCTGTACATGATCGCCAGCGACAACCTCGGCGCTGCGATCCTGCTGTCGGGCACGCGGCAGTGACCGCATGGCCGGCTGCCGCGGGCGCGGTCGGCGCCGCGAACTCAGGCTTCGCGCAGTTGCGCGCGCAGCTTCTCGCCGATCTCCGGGCGTTCGAGGAACGGATCGGCCGGGTTCACGCCCGCCACCATGTTTTCCATGCGGCTGCGCACGTTGCCCAGCGCCTTCGGATGGCTGTAGACGTAGAACTGGTTGGCGCTGATGGCCTCGAAGACCTTGTGTGCGACTTCGGCGGCGGTGATCTTGCCGCTGCTGACGGCCTTGTCGGTCATCGCCTGGCCGATCATCTGGCTGCGGGTGAGCTTCGCGTCCTTGGCGACGTTCGGCCGGTTGCGCTCGCTGCGCGTGATGCCGGTAGGCACGAAGTACGGGCACAGCAGGCTCGCGCCGATCTGATCGGTGACCAGGTTCAGGTCCTGGTACATGGTTTCGGTCAGGCTCACGACCGCGGCCTTGGCCGCGTTGTAGATGCCCATGTTCGGCGGCGTCAGCAGGCCCGCCATGCTCGCGGTGTTGGTGATGTGGCCGCGGTACGACGGGTCCCTGGCAGCCGCCTCGAGCATCATCGGCGTGAACAGCCGCACGCCGTGGATCACGCCCCAGAGGTCGACGCCCAGCACCCAGTCCCAGTCGGACACGCTGTTCTCCCAGACCAGCCCGCCCGCGCCTACGCCCGCGTTGTTGAAGACGAAGTGCGGCGCGCCGAAGCGCTCCTTCACGGCCGCGGCCAGGGCCTCCATCTGCGCCGCGTCAGACACGTCGACCTTGCGCGCCAGCACCTGCGCGCCGGCGGCTTCCATCTCGGCCTGTGCGGCGTCGAGCGCATCCTGCTGCACGTC
>CAIQMJ010001256.1 GCA_903872875.1 uncultured Variovorax sp. | reverse complement strand
GCTCAGCCACGAAGCCACTAACGACGCGAGACAGCAAGATACCCAGCAGCACGCCGGTCATCACGGTGCCGACGATCTTGCCGCGGCTCGCCTCGGGCGCGAGGGTGGCTGCAGCCGGAACGATGTCTTGCGCCATCGTGGCTGAGAGGCCGATCCCGAGACTTGCGATCAGCAAGGTCCCGATGCCCGGCGCTACGCCCGCCAGCAGCAAGGCGGCACAAAGCACAGCCGCTTTGACCAGGATGATCCGGCGCCTGTCATATCGATCGCCAAGTGGCGCCAACAACATGATCCCGAACGCATAGCCGAGCTGCGTGAGGGTCGGCACAAATCCGATCGCGCGCCCGGTGGTGCCGAGGTCAGTACCAAGCACACCCAGCATCGGCTGGTTGTAGTAGATAGACGCGACGGCCAAGCCTGCCCCAATCGCGAGGAGAAGCACGAGAGATCGGGACGGCGACGCATGCACGGCGGAGCCCTGCGGCGTCGGCGACGCATGCGCCGGGTGAATGGATGACATGGGGAAAGAACCTCAAATGAAGATGCAACGGGGCGCAAGTTTGTTTGGAAACATGCACGACCGGTAGTGGCACGAGGGGCAGAAGACTTATACGCTCGGCGTATGCCTATTCGAACCGCTCCAATATCCATCGCGTCTGCGCCCGGTCTCGTGGCAGCCACTGCTGACCGAATCGACCTCATGCAGAACTTCGTGCGCGTCGTCGAGGCCGGCAGCCTGTCGGCGGCCGCGTTGCAGCTGGGCACGACACAGCCCACCGTCAGCCGCCGATTGCAGGCACTCGAACGCCTGCTCGGGGTGACGCTCCTGAGTCGATCGACGCGCGGCATCAAGTTCACCGAAGACGGCGCCCAGTGCTTCGAGCAGGCCAAGGAAGTGATTGCCAGCTGGAATGCGTTCCAGGCCAACTCGCGTGGCGCGCAAGACAAGCCTGAGGGAATACTGCGCGTTCTGGTGCCGCGCGCCTTCGGCCAGGAATTGCTGGTGGGCCCGCTGACCGAGTATTTGCGGATGTACCCCGACGTTTCGGTCGTATGGTTGCTGGACGATCGGCGACCCGACTACATCGCCGAAGGAATCGATTGCGCCATTCAGGTGGGCGACATGATCGAACCTGATGTCGTCGCAATCAAGTTGGCGGAAATCCCTCAGATCGTGGTTGCAGCACCGTCGTTGCTGACTGGGATGCAGGCACCCGCGCACGCGTCGGAACTCACCTCACTCCCTTGGCTCGCGCTGCGCACCGTTTACCAGACCGAAGTCCTGCTGTCTCATGGACCCAGCGGAAACACATGCAATGTGCAGATGCGTCCACGCATGAGTACAGACAACCTTTACGCTCTGCGAAGCGCAGCGATCATGGGCGCTGGCGTGACGGTGGCCTCTGCTTGGGTTTTCAAGGAGGATCTTGAACAAGGTCGGCTGGTTCAGTTACTTCCCGATTGGCATGCGTCCGCGATACCGGTGCACTTGGTCTATCCCTATGCCCGCTTCTATCCAGCGAAGTTGCGCAGGTTCATCGACACAGTGAAGCCGATTTGGACCCTGTGACGCTTTCGGCCGCAGCAATTGCCTCGTGCTGCATGGCTGCTTCCGGGCTCGCTGCAGGACTGCTTCGGGCCGAGGCTGTGTGAAAACGCCTCCCCACTCACTCTTCCAAAATAAAATGAGGTCAGCTGTTTCCAGCGAGGTGGCCCATGGAGCGATTCAATCCAGTCGCCGGCTGGAACGCGAGACGCAGCGAAATGCAGCGGCGCTTGGACCGCAAGCCTGATGCGATGACGTTACGACGCGCGACCATCGAGCATGTGTTCGGAACGCTGGAGCACCGGATGGGCTCGACGCACTTCCTGATGAAGAAGATGAAACACGTCGGGACGGAGATGAGTCTCCACGTGCTTGCCTACAACCTCAAGCGCGTGATGCACATCTTGGGCATTCCGGGAACAATGAAGGCAATGCGACTGGTGGAGGCGTGAGCCTCTTCTGTGCGCGTTGCCAGAGTGCGGCGCCCTCAGAGACACACCAGACTCGATCAATCGCTTACTGAATGGCGTATCAACATGATTTCCAATGGCTCGCCGATCAATAAACGCGTCACTGGATACCGGTCGGCTATTTTTTCATCACAGGAAGGTCAAGTCCAAACCGAGCTTCCTGCCAAGGAAGAAAGTGACGAGCAGCAGCCCCAGGAGCGATAGCAGGAACACTGCGGCCACCTTGCCAGCCGCGCGTAGCACCGCGCGTTTCTCCTTTGCCTTCTCTTTCTTCTTCTCTCCTCGATCGTAATGCCACTTGATCGCCAAGCACATGCCCGTGCCGAGCACGAGAACCTTGAACGTCACGAGGACTATAGGGATCCAATACAT
>CAIQMJ010001255.1 GCA_903872875.1 uncultured Variovorax sp. | reverse complement strand
GGCGCGCTTGCGCAACGCGAAGGCCGGCCCCGGTGAGGCGGGCGGCAAGATGCCCTCGAAGCGTTCGCCCGTTTCGGGCAACTCGGCCGACAGCAGTGGTTGGCCGCGATGCACCTCCGCGCCGACGTGGGCGGCCACGAGGCGGATGATTCGCTCGCCGTCCGCTTCGGACAGCTCCACGCCCATCGGCGCGCGGCCCGACGACAGCCGATCTACCCAAAGGGTGCGATCGGGGTTGAGCATGATTTCCACCACGTCCGGGTCTTCGAGCGCGGTGGCGATCAGCGGCCCCATCGCTGTGCGCAGCATCTGGATGCGACGGTCGAGCGACGTGGCGCTCATGGACTGCGGAGCGGCGCTCATGACGCACGCTCCTGCGCTTGCGCGGCTGCCGCCGCGTCCTCCATCCGCATCGGGTCGGGATGCAGTTCTTCCACCACGTCGCGCACCAGGCTGCGCCCGCGCAGCAGGTGGCGGCCCAACTGTTCAACGAACTGCTCGAAGCGCGCCTTGCCCTGGGCGCGGGCGGCCTCTTGGTGAGCCTCGGGGACTGGTGTGCTGACCGTGAGGTAGTAGCGGATGAACAGCGCCAGCGTCTCGATCTGGATGTTCTGGTCGCGCTCCAGGCGCTCGGCTTGGCGCGACAGGCGATCAAGGCGCTTGGCGACTGCCGCCTCGCGCTGGTCTGCTGCGTCCGGCGACAACCAGGACGCCAAAGCAGCGGCTACGATGCTGGACTTGGATACGCCTTTCTTGGCGGCCAGCTCGTCCAGGCGCTTGGCGTGCTCCGGCTGGATGAACAGGTTGAGGCGGTAGTGGCTCATAGCTCGATTCCGTCGTTGGGGTCGAGGGAAGCCAGCCGGGCCGTGCGCTGCATGGCCGGATCAAGCTGGCGAGGAAGGGGAAGCGGCAGGTCGTCGTCGTCATCGAGCAGCGCGAGGTCGGCCGCAGGCGCGGCCAGGTCGGGGTCATAGGCGACGGTTTCCGAGAGTTCGGGCTGACGGCGTGGGCCGCCGTCGTCGGTCGATGCGCCGAAGCCTTCGGCGGTATCGGTCACAGGCGCGGCTGGCACGACCGGAATCGCCAACCCGCTCCAGTCGTCGGGGCGCAGCGGCGGCGCGTCGGCGTACTGCCCATCCGCCAGCGTGGGCGGCGGCAGCACGCGCTGCTTGAAATTGCTGTCCGCGTAGTAGCGCAGCTTCCTGGCCTTGATCGGCGCCACGCTGGACACCATCACTACTGCCTCGTCGGGCGGAAGCTGCATCACCTCGCCGGGCGTCAGCAGCGGGCGCGCTGTTTCTTGGCGCGACACCATCAGATGCCCGAGCCACGGCGCGAGCCGGTGGCCAGCGTAGTTGCGCTGCGCGCGCAACTCGGTGGCCGTACCCAGCGTCTCGGAAATGCGCTTGGCGGTGCGTTCGTCGTTCGTCGCAAACGTCACGCGGACGTGGCAGTTATCGAGGATGGAATGGTTCTGCCCATACGCCTTGTCGATCTGGTTGAGCGACTGCGCGATGAGGAAGCTGCGGATGCCGTAGCCGGCCATGAAGGCCAGCGCCGTCTCGAAGAAATCCAGGCGCCCCAGCGCCGGGAACTCATCGAGCATCAGCAGCAGCTTGTGGCGGCGCGCGATGCCATCGGAGCCATCGAGCGATTCGGTAAGGCGTCGCCCGATCTGGTTGAGGATCAGGCGGATAAGCGGCTTCGTCCGCGAAATGTCCGAAGGCGGCACCACCAGATACAGCGACACCGGATGCCCGGCCGCGATCAGGTCTGCGATGCGCCAGTCGCAGCGCGATGTGACTTCGGCCACGGTCGGATCGCGGTACAGGCCGAGGAACGACATGGCCGTGGACAGCACGCCCGAGCGTTCGTTGTCGCTCTTGTTGAGGACTTCACGCGCCGCCGATGCGACGACCGGATGCGGCCCATCGCCGAGGTGCGGCGTGGTCATCATCCGGTGCAAGGTCAGCTCGAACGGGCTGGCCGGGTCGGACAGAAAGTTGGCGACGCCGCGCAGCGTCTTGTCTTCGCCCGCGTAGAGGACATGCAGGATGGCCCCGACCAGCAGCGCGTGCGAGGTCTTTTCCCAATGGTTGCGCTTCTCCAGCGCGCCTTCGGGATCGACCAGAATGTCCGCGATGTTCTGCACGTCGCGCACTTCATGCGCGCCGCGCCGAACCTCCAGCAGCGGGTTGTAGGCCGCTGACTTCGCATCGGTCGGGTTGAACAGCAGGCAATGCGAGAAGCGCGAGCGCCAGCCGGCGGTGATCTGCCAGTTTTCGCCCTTGATGTCGTGGATGACGGCCGACGCGGGCCAGGACAGCAGCGTCGGCACCACCAGACCGACACCTTTGCCCGAGCGCGTGGGCGCGAAGGTCAGGACGTGTTCCGGGCCTTCGTGGCGCAGGTACTGGCGGCCGTGCTGGCCGAGGAAAACGCCGGCCGGTTGCGTCAGGCCCTCCTTGTGAATGTCATCCGCGTTCGCCCAGCG
>CAIQMJ010001254.1 GCA_903872875.1 uncultured Variovorax sp. | reverse complement strand
CTCGACGGTCACGCTAGCCCTATTTCTGCTTTTTTACGTTAACCGATATGGTAATCAGCGAATTCCAACTGGCTTTGATCGGGGCTGGCACAGCGGCAGTGGTGGGTGTATGGGCCTACAACAGTTGGCAGGAACGTCGCCAGCGCAAGGCGGCGGAAATAATTTTTCGCGGCACTCAGCAGGATGTGCTGGTCGAAGAACTGACGCATGCGCTGCAGCAGGTCCTGGGTCTTGGCGGAGGGTTCGGCAAACATGGCAATGTCCTCGAGGGGATGGGTGGCCGCGGCGTGCGCGGGATGCGATGGATTAGAACGGCCGGCCCCTGCGTGCCTTCGTCACGCTGGCGACCGGCCGTCGCCTTGGTGACGGCGCGCATTCCGCGGTCGTTAGACTCTCCGCAAGCCAAGGGCAACGATTGCCGAATAGCCAACGACATCCCCTTACGAGGCACTCTCGATGCTCCTTCGGATTCGCGCTTTCCCTGTGCTCGTCGCTGCGACGCTGGCGCCTCTCTCAACGCTGCCGGTCCACGCGCAGGGCAGTCTGGCCGCACCGGCCGCGCCGGTTTATTCGTCCGGCACCAGCCACGACAAACGGCACATCACCTACACCGTTCAGCGCGACGGCAGCTACGTGCGGGACGTGGAACTCGTGCGGCTGGTAGACAACGACGCGGGCGTGCGCGCCGAAGGTCAGCAGACCGTGTCGTACAGCGCCAGCCTGCAGTCCGTCGAAATCGTGCAGGCCCGCACGATCACCGCCAGCGGCGAGACGATCGACGTGCCGGCATCGGCCATCCTCGACCAGCAGCCCTACCTGTCGCAGGGCGCTCCGGCCTTCAGCGACGTGGTCGCCAAGGCGATCGTGTTTCCGCAGGTCAGCGTCGGCGCGCGTACCGTCGTGCACTACCGCATCACCCAGAAGAAACCGGTGCTGCAGGGCTACTTCAGCGCGGAGGAGTTCGCGTCGCCGCATGACGTGCGGCGCGATGTCACCTACACCGTCATCGCGCCAGCCGACATGCCGATGCAGGTCGTCGGCATCGACCTGCCGGTGGTGAAGCTCACGCTGCCCGACGGCCGCATCCAGTGGCGGGCGGAGACCTCCAATGCGGTGGCGGTTCCGCCGGAACTGGGCAGCGTCGCCATCCGCGACTACAGCCAGCGCTTCATCGCCAGCAGCCTGCCGTCGGGCGAGGCGCTCGCCGAGGCCTACCGCAGCCTGGCCGGCGAGCGCAGCCGGCCGACGGCCAACGTGAAGACCCTCGCGCAGTCGCTGACCCGGGACGTCGCCGACCCGGGCGAGAAGGCGAAGGTGCTCTACGACTGGGTCCGCACCCACATCCGCTATGTCGCGATCTTCCTCGGCCGCGGTGGCTGGCAGCCGCATGCGGTGGACGGCATCCTGGCGGCCGGCTACGGCGACTGCAAGGACAAGGCGACGCTGCTCGGGGCGCTGCTCGAAGCGGCCGGCATCGCCAGCACGCCGGTGCTGGTGAACGCCGGCCACAGCTACTGGATGCCGGAGTTGCCGACCATGCAGGCCTTCAACCACATGATCACGTACGTGCCCGCGTTGAACCTCTACCTGGATGCCACCGAGCGCTGGGCGCCTTTCGGGGTGCTCCCGCCGGAAGACGGAAACAAGCGCGTGCTCCATGTGGCGGACGGCCGCTGGGCGACGACACCGGCCTCGGAGGTGGTCGCGACGATGCTGCATCGCGTGACGACCGGCGCCGACGGGCGCGTCACCGGCCGGCTCGAACTGAAAGGCAAGGGCACCCAGGAAGTGGCGATGGGCCGCGCATTCTCGGGATGGGACGCCATTCCGGACGCCACGCTGATGCCGCCGTTGCTGAACGCGATGCAGGTGCGCGGCGAAGGCCGGCTGATCCGGGCCAAGGCCGGAGAGACGCGCGACCCCGCATCGCTTGCGCTCGAGTACGGCGGCGCGGGCCCGCTGGAACTGCCGGGGCCGGGCGCCATGCGCTTGCCGGTGTCGCCCTTCGTGCTGGCGGCCGGCCCGATCGCGCTCTACCAGACGCCGCGGCGCTTTCCGTTCCCCTGCCCGTCGTTCACGATGCGCGAGGAGTTCGACCTCGTGTTGCCCGACACGATCAAGGTCACGCGCAACTTCGCGCCGCTGGTGCAGGCCGCGGAGAGCGATGGCGCCCGGTTGCGCTATGCCGCGACGGTCGCCCAGGAAGGCGGTCGCACGGTGGTGACGCGCGAACTCGTGGCTGAGCGCCTGAAGACCATCTGCCGCCCCGAAGACCAGCAACGCTGGCAGCCGCTGATCGAGGCTGCGCAGCGCAACTTCAGGTCGCAGATGCTGTACGAGTAGGGACGGATCGGCATCCCGTTCCGTCGCGCTGCCGCTTGCGATTCGAGGTGGCCCATCGGCTCCTCGTGTGCCACCGTCGGGGCCATCGAGTCGGCACTGCGGTGCGACTCGGCCGCCGTCCCAGCCGTCCCAGCCAGGCCACGAAAGGAACCGCCGCGACAGCCAGCATCGCGATGACCGCGGCCACGTAGCCCACGCTGGCGGCGCCCCAGGCCGAAATGCTGAGCCCGCCCAGGATGGCGCCGAAGGCGATTCCCGCATTCGCGGCCGAGACGTTCAGCGTGCCGGCCAGCCGCATCGTGGCGGCCATGCCGATTGCCAGCAGCACACAGAAGGCCGCGGTCGTCGCCAGCGGGCTGGTCGACGCCGCGCTTCGCGACGGCAGCCTCGTGCAGATACTCCCGGACCGGGCGACCGATGGGTTGCCGCTCCATCTGGTCTGGCGGCGCAACCGGCAACTGCTGCCCAAGGTCGATGCGTTGCCGACCTTTTTGGGCGATGCGTTGACGATCCGCTGATGCGTGCCTGGCGCGCCAGCGCTTCTATTCGGCGCTGATCTTCCCCTGCGTCACGATCGCGGAGAACTTCGCGTCCTCCTTCTTCAGGAAGGCGGCGAAGTCCTTCGGCCCGAGTGCCATCGGCGTCACGCCGCTCTCTTCGAACTTGCGCTGCAGCTCCGGCGACTTGAGCACCTCGAGCAGTTCGGTGTTGAGGCGCCCGACGATCGCCGGGTCGGTGCCGGTCGGCACGAAGATGCCTTGCCAGACAGTGACGTCCGCGCCCTTCCAGGCGTCCACCGTGGCGAGCGATGGCATGCCGGGCATCGCGGGCGATGGCGCGCCCAGCACGCCATAGGCCTTGATCTTGCCGGCCTGCACCTGCTGCATGACCATCGACAGCGGCAGCACCGCAAGGTCGATCTGGTTGCCGGCCAGGTCGGTCAGGATCTGCGGGCCCACGCGGTACGGGATGTGCACCATCGACACATGGCCCTGCTGCTTGAGCATTTCGCCGCCCAGATGCAGCGAAGTGCCGACGCCCGAGGTCGCGTAGCTGAGCTTGCCGGGCGAGGACTTCATCTCCGCATAGAGCGCCTGGGCGTCGCCTGCCTTCAGCTCGGGCTTGCCGACCAGCACCAGCGGCTGCGAGCCGAGCAGCGTGACCGGCTCGAAGTCCTTCAGGCCGTTGTACTTGACGGTGCTCGGCGTGACCATCCGCGCGATGACGATGGAGCTTTCCACCGACAGCAGCAGCGTGTAGCCATCGGGCTTGGCACGGGCCGCCTTGTCGGTGCCGATCACGCCGCCGGCGCCGACCGCGTTCTCGATCACCACCGGCTGGCCGAGGCGCCTGGCGAGTTCCGGCGCGACCCAGCGTGCCATGACGTCGACGTTCCCGCCGGCCGAGTACGGGACGATCATCGTGATCGGCCGCGAGGGCCAGCTGTCTGCGAGTGCGGCACCGGTGCCGAAGATGGCGCTCAGTGCCCAGGCGGAAAGAAGCGTGCGGCGGGAAAAAGTGTGGCGCGAGGTGGGGCGTGTCATGAAAGGCTCGTTGCGTTGGATGCGGTTGTCGAAGTTGGCTGCGTCGGCGCGATGGCCGCGAGCTGGTCGCTGAAGCGTTGCCGGAGGGCGGCCTTGGCGGCGTCGTCCAGCCAGCAGGCATCGACGCCGGCCAGGCTCAGTGCGCCGGCTTCGGCCCAGCCCCAGTGCAGGCCGTCCAGCACGTGCTGGTAGGTGTGGGTCATGTCGGTGTGGAACATGGCCGGGTCGTCGGTGTTGAGCGTGATGCGCAGGCCCGCGTCGGCCATCTGCCGGATCGCTTTCAACCGCCGGTCGCGGTTCTTCGCCACGCTGGTCACGCCGCAGGTCGTGAAGAACACGCCGCTGTCGCGCGCGCGCTGCACCGTGGCCGCGTCGGCCAGCAGGTTGTAGCCGTGGTCGAGTCGGTCGCACTGCAGCAGGTCGATGCAGTCGCCGAAGTGCGACGGCGGCGCCTCGGCCAGCGTCTGGTTGTCTTCGCAGACATGCGCGGTCTTGCGCAGGCCGGCCTGCGTGGCGCGCCGGTAGACCGCCTGGAAGGTGGCCGGCGGGCCCGCGCGCTCGGGGCCGTCCAGGCCGATGCCGACCACCCGCTCGTGGCGGTTCGCCAGCACCAGGTCCATCGTCTCGGCGGCGTTCGACGGCGACCATTCGCGATCGAACGCGACCAGCAGCAGCGCCGACACGCCGAAGTCCCGTTCGGCCTCGGCAATGCCGGCCGCCAGCCCGTCGACCTGCGCGTGATACGACGCGCCTGCGGGCAGGAAGTACTGCGGGTTGAAGGACATCTCGGTGTGCTGCACGTTGCCGAGCCGGAAGGCGTCCTCGAGCGCTTCGTAGGCGACGCGTGCGAAGTCAGCCGGTGTGCGCAGGACCTGCGCGACCAGCCTCAGCACTTCGATGAAGTCGTAGAAGTCGCGGTACACATAGAGCTGGTCGGCCTGTCGCGGCAGTGCGATGCCGTACTGCGCGGCCAGCGCCGCGAGCGTCTGCGTGCGCAGCGTGCCCGCCACGTGGCAATGCAGCTCCACCTTGGGAATGCGCGCGACGAGCGAGGGAGGAAGGGCGTTCATGGAAAACGGACGGGTTCGATGAGGAGCCGCGACCTTAGGCTGATCGCCGCACCGACGCGAGACCACTGCGTGAACTGGCGGTTATGGCGCTGCTGTTATGACCTGGCGGTGGCTGCGGCACACTGTCGCGCATGAGCAAAGCGCCGCGCCCCGATCCGTCCGTTCTCCTGGCCGAGGACGATCCCGGCCGGCGGCTGGACCAGTCGCTGGTGCGTTCACTGCATGCTCTGCTGTCGGAGGCGAGCGTGTCGCGCGCCGCCAGCCGGCTCGGCATCGCGCAGCCGGCGATGAGCCGGCACCTGAAGGCGCTGCGCGAACTCACCGGCGACGAATTGCTGGTGCGCGTCGGCAACCGGATGGTGCTGACGCAGCGGGCCGAGTCGCTGCTGACGCCTGCGCGGCGCATCCTGGCGGACCTGTCGATGCTCACGGCGGAGGCCGTCGACTTCGATCCGGCCCAACTGCGACAGAGCTTCCGCCTGGCGACCTACGATTTCCTGCCGCGGCCCTTCTTCGCCGACCTGACGCGCCGCATGTCGCAGGCCGCACCCGACTGCGACATGGTCATCCGCGGACTCGGCACGCGCTTCGAGCACTACCGGCAGCTTGCCGATGGCGAGATCGATATGGTCATCACGCTGTGGCCCGAACTGCCAGCACACCTGCGCGCAACGAACCTTCTGACCGATGGCCTGGTCTGCGTGATGCGGCAAGGCCATCCGCTCATGGCCCAGCCGCTCACGCTGGAGGCCTATCGCCGCGCCAGCCACCTGTCATCGCTGGAGCATGTGCCGGGGCAGGGTGCGATCCTCGACGCGCAGCTCGCGGACCTGGGGCTGGCGGTGCACACGGCGGTGCGCACGCAGTTCCTCGGGATGGCGCCGTCGATCCTCGCAGCCACCGATCTTCTCTTCACCACAGGCCGGCTGCTGGCCGAGGACATGGCGAAGCAGGCGCCGCTGGCCATCGTGGCGTTTCCCGGGCCGGTGAAACCCTTTCGGTACAAGCTGGTGTGGCATGAGCGCACGCACAAGAACCGCGCGATGGCGTGGTTCCGTGGTGAACTGGTCGAGGCGGCGCGGACGCTGGCGCGGCGCGGGCAGGCGGCGTGAGGCGCTGACGCTGCCATTGACGCTGCGAGGCGCGGCCGTACCGACCGGTCCGGGCCGCGCTCACGGTCCGCAGCTCAGACTGTCGCGTCCGTCGCCGGCACCCAGGCGTCGATGTCGGCCTTCCACGGCAGGCTCGACTGGCTGCCGCTGCGGGTGCAGGCCAGCGCTGCGGCCTTGCTCGCGCGCTGCATCGCATGGCGCAGCGTGTCGCCGCGGTCCAGTGCGGCGGCCAGCACGCCGACGAAGCAGTCGCCCGCGGCGGTGGTGTCCACGGCCGCGATCGGATGGGCCGGCACGAAGCAGTCGCCATCGGCCGTGGCCGCCTCGGCGCCGCGCTCGCCCAGGGTCCGCAGCACATCGATGCCGAGCGCCTCGTGCAGCGCGCGCGCACCGTCGCCGCAGCCGAGCCAGCCGGCCACCGACCGGGCCTCGCTCTCGTTGACGACCAGCAGGCTGCACAGCCGCAGCACGGCCGCATCGAGCCGAATGGCCGGTGCCAGGTTCAGGATGGTCCGCACGCCCGCCGCATGTGCGCGGACGAGCAGCGCAGCCACTTCGGCCGGCCGGCTTTCCATCTGCAGCAGCAGCCAATCGGCGCGACCGAGCAGTTCGTCATCGACCTGGTCGGCCGCCGCCTCGCCATTGGCGCCCAGCGCGACCGCGATCTGGTTGCGGCCCTGCGCGTCGACCAGGATGGACGCACAGCCCGTGTCCAGCGTCGCGGTCCTGATGCGGCTCATGTCGACACCGCAGCCTGCCAACTGGCCGACCGCGACGTGCTGCAGCGGATCGGCTCCGACCGCACCGACCATCGCGGCCTCGGCACCGTCTCGCGCCGCGGCCACTGCCTGGTTCGCGCCCTTGCCGCCGGCTTCCATCCTGAATCTCTTCGCCAGCAGGGTCTCGCCCGGCGCGGGCGCCACGTCCAGCTCGAAGATGAGATCGGCGTTCAGCGAGCCGAAGATCACGATCATTGCGGCCCCGTTCTCACGCGGCCGTGCCGGAGGCCGTCGCCTGCGTCAGCTTCCGGATGAAGTCGCGCAGGATCGCGTCACGCTGCAGGTGCGTCACGTAGCGCATCAGGTGGCGGCCGCGGTCGACGCTGAAGGTGATCTGGTCGGTGAGGATCGGCGTCGGCACCAGCACGCTCGGCGTCCAGTCGGCATTCAGCAGCCAGGCGACGGCGACCATGTCCCAGATCACCTTCGACCAGCCGAGCGTCGGCAGGTTCTTCTCCGCCGCGAGCTCGGCGAAGCGCGTGGCGAGGAATTCGCCGATGCGCCCATGCGGGCGCACGTGCTGGTCGATCTCGGGAATCGTGCTGTGGAAGTGCGACACCACGCCCATGCAGGGCACGAGCACCAGCGGTACGCCGGAGTCGAACAGCACCTGCGCGCCGCCCACGTCCTGCTTCAAATTGAACTCGACCTGGTGCGGCCATTCCAGCGCGTGGCCGCCGAGCCAGATCACCACGATGCGGTCGATGATGTCCGGCGCCGCCAGCAGCGCGGACGCGATGTTGCTGATGGCCGCGATGGCGATCACGTAGAGCGGCTCTTCCGGCGTGGCGCTGCGCGCGCGGGCGATCAGGTCGTCCACCGCCGGCGCGCTGCGCGCCTGCTTCTGTGGGCCCACGTATTCGGTCACGCCCTTGAACACCATGCCGTCGGGCGAGCGGTCCAGCCGGTCGAGCAGGCGGCAGATCTCGTCGTGGCTCAGTTGCATGCCGTGGCCGGGGCTGTCCGCGCGTTCGTTGAAGAAGGGCGCGGCGTAGATCGCCTCCAGCTGGATGCGTTCCGGCGACAGCAGCGCCTGGACCACGGCGAACTGGTCGTCGATCTCGTTGTAGGTGTCGGTGTCCAGCACGGCGCGCATGCGTCCGGGGCGGGGCGTCAGCATGCGCAGGCGGTCTGCTTCCGGGAGAGTCACGGTATTTCCAATCATGGACGGGTGGGAAGTGGGATGCGGCACGGTCATTCCTTGCCGCCGGTGGAAGCCACCGAACTGGTGTAGTAGCGCTGCATGACGGTGAGGATCACCATCGGGATCAGCGAGATGAACAGCGCGCCGGCAAAGGTCAGGCCGTAGTTCACGTCGAACACGCTGGTGTACTGCGCGATGGCCACGGCCGCGACCTTGTAGTCGTTGGACGGCGCGATCAGCAGCGGCCACAGGTAGGCCTGCCACTGGAAGATGAACAGGATCAGCGCGCCGCTGACGAGCGCAGGCCGCGACAGCGGCAGGTAGATGCGCCAGAAGATCTGGAACCAGCCCATGCCGTCGACCTTGGCCGCATCGGACAGCTCGCGCGGGATGCCGGCGAAGAACTGCCGCAGCAGGAACACCGTGAGGCCGTTGCCGACGCCGGGCAGGACCAGGCCGGTGAAGCTGTCCTGCAGGCCGAGGTCGCGCAGCACGAAGTACAGCGGTGGCGCGATCGCATCGAACGGGATCAGGAAGCTGATGATCATCGCGCCGAACACCACCGAACGGCCGCGGAACTCGATCACCGCCAGCGCGAACGCGGCCGGCGCACAGACCAGCAGCCCGACCGTCACGGTGAGGAAAGACACCCAGAGCGAGTTGAGGATGGCACGGCCGAAGAAGCCGGTCCACAGGTCGGCGATGTTCCTGAAGGTGACGCGGTTCGGCAGCACGGTCCAGATGCCGAGGTTCGAGATGTAGCGAAAGATGTCGTCTTCCGGACGCAGTGCGCTGATGGCGATCCAGTACAGCGGCAGGAAGAACAGCAGCCCGAGCGCGGCGATCGCGAGCCGCTTGAACAGATGGCCGGCGAACATCAGCGTGCCTCCCGCGAGTCGCTCATCAGCCGGAACTGCACCGACACGATGACCAGTACCAGGAGCACCAGCACGACAGTGGCCGCGGCGGCGCTGCCGCGGTCGCCCTGCTCGAAGGCGCGGGTATAGATGTCGTTCATGATCAGGTTGGTCGCGCCTTGCGGCCCGCCCTTGGTCAGGATCTGCACGGGCGCGAAGATCAGGAAGTTGGCGACCGTGTCGGCCACCAGCACGAAGGTGAGTGGCCGGCGCAGCTGGGGCAGCGTCACGTAGCGGAAGCGCTGCCAGGCATTGGCGCCGTCGATCGTCACGGCTTCGTAGAGCGACTTCGGAATGTCCTGCAGGCCGGTGATGAGCATCGTCATCCAGTAGCCCACGCCGATCCAGCTGACCACGAGGATGATCGACAGGAAGGCCGGATTCGGCGCCGTCAGGAAAGGCTGCGGCGCGATGCCGATCGCAGCGAGCAGCGCATTGAGCAGGCCATCGGGGCGGTAGGCCACCCCCCACACGACCGCCGATACGCTCTGCGGGATCGCGACCGGCAGCAGGATCAGCGAGCGCCAGAAGCCCGTCATCGGCAGCTTGTTGTTCATCAGCAGCGCGAGGCCGAGCGCGACCGCGATCTGCAGCGGATTGACGATCACCGCGAACAGCAGCGTGGTGCGCAGCGTGTTCTGGAACTCGGGGTCTGTGAAGATGTAGACATAGTTTTCCAGGCTGAAGCCGGTGGCACCGGGCGCGAGCAAGGAATCGCGGAGCGCCATGCCCGCCGGCCACAGCCTCAGGACGGCGACCGCCGCCAGTGCCGGCGCCAGGAACAGGAATGCGATGAACGCATTGCGTCGTTGGAACATGGGCTCTCCGGTCTCTCTCTTCTACGTGCGGCGGATCAGCGGATGCGCGACAGCGTCGACTTCAGCTGCGCCTGCGCCTTGTCCAGCGTCGCCTTCGGATCGGCGCCGTTGCGGATGTCGCTGAAGGCGTTGTTCAGCACCTGCTCGAAGGCCAGGTAGCCGAGCGAGCGCGGACGGCTGACAGTCGTGTTGGCCAGCTCGTAGCTGATGACCTTGCGCACCGACGGGCCGACATCTGGCTTGAGACGGCTGGCAAAGGCGTCGATGTACGGGCCGAAGGCTTCGTTGTTGGACGTGATGTAAGGCGTGTACGTGGTGGTCAGGCCGTTGCCGGTGGCGTTGAGCGTGATGAACTCGGCGAACAGCTTGGCTTCGGTCTTGTGGCCCGAGTACGGGTTGACGCCGATGGTCCATGAGTCGGTCGGCGTCGACGGCTTGCCGCCAGCGAAATAGGGCACCAGCGCCACGCCGTAGTTCAGGCCCTGTGCGGCGTCGAAGGCGGCGATGTTCCAGGGGCCGGCGACGAAGAACGCCGTCTCGCCTGCGGCGAAGCTGGCGGCCAGCTGGTTGATCGGTATGCCGCGCGGCGCCACGTTCTGCTCGAACAGCGAGGCGTAGAACTTCGAGGCCTCGATCCACTTCGGGTTATTGACGTCCGGCTCCATGTTGTCCGGGCCCTTCAGGCCGGTGCCGCCGCCGATCGACGTGAACAGCGGCTCCAGCTGGTAGTAGCGGGTGATCTGCTCGAACATGAAGCCCCACTTGGCGCCCGAGGCCTGCGCCTTCTTGCCGAGATCGACGACCTGGGCGTAGGTGAGGCGCGCCTTCTCGTCAGTGGTCGGATGGGGGATGCCGGCCTTGTCGAGCAGCGCCTTGTTGTAGAACATCATCTGGGTCGACGTCCACAGCGGCAGGGCGAACAGGTCGTTCTTGTGCGTCAGCACCCCATACGCTTCCTTGCTCGTCACGGCCTTGGCGCGCGCCTGGAACTCGTTCAGGTTGAGCAGGTAGCCCTTGGTCGACAGGGCAGGGATCCGCGGACTGTCGACCATGAAGACGTCGAGCCCCGGGTCGCGTGCGCCGACGCGCGCTTCGATCTGCGGCGTCAGGCTGTCGAACGGAACGGTCTGGAATTCGACCTTGATGTTCGGGTGCGCCTTCTCGAACGCATCGATCGAAGGCTTGAAGACCTCGACCTTGTTCTGCGTCAGGAACCGGATGGTCACGGGTTCGGCAAGGGCCGCGCCCGACGCCGCAAGCGCCAGGAGGCCGCTCGCGGCAACGATGGCCGCACGTTTGAGCATGTGCATGGAAGTCTCCATTGGATGATTTGGAATGACGGGTCGTCCCGCGCCGCGGGCACGCGTTGAATTCGACGTCTCGTTGCCGATGTGCACGCGTGTGCAGAATGTCTTCGCAGGCTGCTTCGATGTCAATACGGCCTAGGGTTTTCCCTCACATAAGACCGTCTTGAGGGATGGTTTGCTGCTTGACCCGGGTTCGGCGCGAATGCTAATCTGCACCCGCGTGCAGAATGCCGCATGTCAGTGGCCGGGCGCCTGGCGCCGGCCCTTCCTTCAGAGACAAGAGTTCCAAGATGTCCACCGTTGAACTGCGTTCCTTCAAGAAGTCCTACGGCGCCGTCGACATCCTTCACGGCGTGAACCTGTCGATTGCCGAGGGCGAGTTCGTCGCCCTGGTCGGCCCTTCCGGCTGCGGCAAGTCGACCATGCTGCGCATGATCGCGGGCCTCGAAGACATCACCTCGGGCGAGCTGCTGCTCGATGGCAAGGTCGTCAATACGCGATCGCCGAAGGAGCGCAACATCGCGATGGTGTTCCAGAACTACGCGCTGTATCCCCACATGTCGGTGCGCGAGAACATCGGCCTGAACCTCAAGATCGCCGGCATCGGCAAGGCCGAGGTGGCCGAGCGCGTGACGGCGGTCTCGCGGTTGTTGAGCCTCGAAGACCTGCTGGACCGGCAGCCCTCGCAGCTGTCCGGCGGCCAGCGCCAGCGCGTGGCGATGGGCCGCGCGATCGTGCGCAATCCTGCCGCCTTCCTGTTCGACGAACCGCTGTCGAATCTCGACGCCAAGCTGCGTGTGCAGATGCGAACCGAGATCAAGGCGCTGCACGCCAAGGTGCGCACCACGTCGATCTATGTCACCCACGACCAGGTCGAGGCGATGACGCTGGCCGACCGCGTGGTGGTGATGAACAAGGGGCGCATCGAGCAGCAGGGTGCGCCGATCGACCTGTACGAGAACCCCATCAACATGTTCGTGGCTGGCTTCATCGGCTCGCCGTCGATGAACTTCCTGCGCGGCGTCGCCGGTGGCGACGGCGAGGCGGCGTGGGTCGACCTGGGCAACGGCATGCGCATCGACCTGGGCTCGCACGCCAGGGTTACGGCCGGACGACCGGTCGTGGTCGGCATCCGGCCGGAGCATCTGCAGATCGGCGCGCCGGGTGTGCAGTTCGAGGGCATCGTCGATTTCGTCGAGCCCACCGGTGCACAGACGCACGTCACCTTCACGGCCAAGGGCCTGACGCTGGCTTCGGTGCAGAACGGCAATCCGGCGCTGGCGGCCGGTCGGCCGGTGCGCATGGGTTGCGCGGCGGAACAGCTCTATCTGTTCGACGGCACGACCGAGGCGCGGCTCTGAGCGGGTTATATTGGATTTCCCCCACCTGATTCAGAGATAGTCCGATGAGCGTCAAGAAGGCGATTTCATCTTCCGATGTCGCTCGCCTTGCCGGCGTGTCCCGCTCG